>VGSX01000185.1 GCA_016874895.1 Deltaproteobacteria bacterium | reverse complement strand
GACGCCGAAGAGCTCAGCCTCTTCGCGGAAATGGCCGAAGATTTGGCCTATGCCCTGAGCGTTCTGAAAATGGAGGAAGCCCGCCAGGAATCTGAACGGGAGAGAAAATTACTGGAAGATCAACTCGTCCAGGCCCAGAAAATTGAAGCGGTGGGGCGGCTGGCCGGAGGCGTGGCCCATGATTTCAACAATATGCTGGGAGTCATCATCGGCCGGACGGAGATGGCTCTTATGAGCATAGAACCGGATCACCCCTTGCACACTGACCTGGAGGAGATATTAAAGGCGGCCAAGCGCTCTGCGGAACTCATACGGCAGCTCCTGGCTTTTGCCCGCCGCCAGACCATTGCCCCCAAGGTCCTGGACCTCAACGAAACCGTGGATGGCATGCTCCAGATGCTCCGGCGGCTGATCGGCGAGGACATCGACCTGGCCTGGCTGCCCAAGGCGGGTTTGTGGCCGGTAAAGATGGACCCGGCCCAGCTTGACCAGGTCCTGGCCAATCTCTGTGTCAATGCCCGGGATGCCATTTCCGGGGTGGGCAAGATCACCATCGAGACGAACAATATCACCTTTGACCAGGCCTTTTGCGCTGATGCCCCCGGCTTCATTCCCGGCGATTATGTCCTGCTGGCCGTCAGCGACGACGGCAGGGGCATGGAGCCGGATACTCTGGATAATATTTTCGAACCCTTCTTCACCACCAAAGGAGTGGGCCAGGGCACCGGCCTGGGGCTGGCCACGGTATACGGCATAGTCAAGCAGAATGAGGGGTTTATTAAGGTCTACAGCGAACCGGGGAGCGGCACGACTTTCAAGATTTTCCTGCCGCGCTACGAGGGTAAAGCCGAAGAGAAAGACACCGTCAACGGGATGGAAATTCCCCCTAGCCGGGGAGAGACGGTTCTCCTGGTGGAGGACGAACCCACCATTATGCAGATGGGCCAGACCATGCTGGAAAAACTCGGCTACCGGGTCCTGGCCGCCGGGACTCCCCGGGAAGCCCTGCGGCTGGCCCGGGAAAACGCCGACGGCATTAACCTGCTCATCACCGACGTGGTCATGCCCGAAATGAACGGCCGCGATCTGGCCGATGAACTCCATACCCTGTACCCGAATATCAAAATTCTGTTCATCTCCGGGTACACGGCCAACGTCATCGCCCACCGGGGCGTCCTGGAGGAGGGAGTGAATTTTATCCCAAAGCCTTTCTCCATAAAGGAACTGGCCGTCAAGGTCAGAGAGGCCCTGGATCAAAAATCAGGTTAATTCTGTTATGAAAAGTTCACCATGTAGGGCGGGAAAGCGAAGCGCATCCCGCCTTCTAACTGAAAAGCTCACCATGTAGGGCGGGAAAGCGAAGCGCATCCCGCCTTCTAACAACCTTTTCATGCCTTACAGGTGGGCCCCCCGGCCCATGAGAAACTGTCCTGAAAAGTTCACCATGTAGGGCGGGAAAGCGAAGCGCATCCCGCCTTCTAACAACCTTTTCATGCCTTACGGGTGGCCCCCCGGCCCATGAGAAACTGTCGGGAAAAGTCCTGTCTGCACGGGATAGAAAGCGTGTGCTCCTGAGATAAACGATCATGGCCGATTGGGACCATCCCCGATGATTAAAATCCCCTCAGCTAATGCACCCCCTCACCCTAACCTTCAATGCTTTTGAATTAGGGAGTTCCACCCCTTTTGTCATCCTGAGCCGCCCCCGGCGGCGAAGGATCTAACCTGTCATGATGATTTAGATTCTTCGCTTCGCTCAGAATGACAAAAAGAAAGCTCCCTGCTTAATTCAACAACATTGAGGGTTAGGGTGAGGGCAACTATTGAGTTATTTTCATGGTTCGCGGCTAACCGCCAACTAATGGCAATTACCAAAAAATGTCCCATCGGAGGGCAGCCCGAGAAATTCTGTTGACAGGTGTGGCATTTTTAGATATGAAGAGATCATGCTAACCCAAAAACAGCACTGGTGCTGGTGGCCCTTTTCCGCCTCGTGAGATGCCGCCACCGCTCCAGAGAAAAATGCGAGACTGAAATGAGCCGTGGCCCTCACGAGAGGGGCCACGGCTTTATTTGTTGACACCTGAAAGCCGTGCCCGAGATTCGGATACGGCTTTTTCTTTGCGATGACAGAGGGTAAAGCATGGTGACACCGGATTTTAACGAGTTTGCCGTCCTGGCCCGGCAGGGAGACATTGTCCCCATTTACCGGGAAGTCTTGGGTGATATGGAAACCCCGGTCCTGGCTTATAAAAAACTCCGTCAGGGTTCCCTGTCGTTTCTGTTGGAGAGCGTGGAGGGAGGCGAGAAATGGGGGCGCTACAGTTTCCTGGGCTTGCACCCTTCCCTGATAGTCACGGTGCGGGGCAGCACCCTCACGGTCCAGGACCGAGGCGTGGACACGGTTTACGAGGGAGTGGCCGATCCCTTCGAGATTATCCGGCAGGTGCTGAGTCGTCACCGGGCCGTGACCCTTCCCGAACTGCCCCGGTTTTTCGGGGGGTTGGTGGGATACCTGAGTTATGACATGGTGCGCTATATCGAACGGCTGCCCCACCTAACCCAGGGCGGGGATATCCCGGAAGCCATCCTGATGCTCACGGATCATCTCCTCATATTTGATAATGTGCGGCACACCATCAAGGTGGTGGCCCTGGTGAGGATCGATCCGGAGACCTCCCTGGAGTCTCTCTATGAACAGGGCGTGGCCGGAATCGAAAGTATCATCGCCGAATTGCGGGCGCCGCATCATTTTCTCGAAGCCGGGGCCACCGGGGGGGAGGTCCAGTTGGTTTCGAACCTGAGCCGGGAGCGGTTTGAGGAGATCGTGCTGCGGGCCAAGGAGTATATCGCGGCCGGCGACGCCATCCAGATCGTGTTGTCCCAGTGTTTCCGGACGCCTCTGCGGCATGATCCTTTCGACCTGTACCGGGCTCTGCGCTGCATCAACCCTTCGCCCTACATGTTTCACCTGGACCTGGGGGAACTGGCCCTGGTGGGGGCCTCCCCGGAAATCCTGGTGCGCCTGGAGGGGAATAAGATCGAACTGCGACCCATTGCCGGCACCCGCAAACGGGGTGAAACCCCGGAGCAGGACAAAGCCCTGGAAGAGGACCTGCTGGCCGACCCCAAGGAGCGGGCGGAACACATCATGCTGGTGGATCTGGGCCGCAACGACGTGGGCCGGGTGGCTGCCATCGGCAGCGTCAAGGTCACCGAGTTGTTCGCCGTAGAGCGCTATTCCCACGTCATGCACATCGTTTCCCACGTGGAGGGGGAGCTGGCCCCGGGCAAAGACGCCCTGGACGTGCTTAAGGCCTCCTTTCCGGCCGGCACCGTCTCCGGGGCGCCCAAGGTGCGAGCCATGGAAATAATTGAAGAATTGGAGCCCACCCGTCGCGGCCCCTACGCCGGCGCCGTGGGCTACCTGGGATTGAGCGGCAACATGGATTTCTGCATCACCATCCGAAGCCTGACGGTATATCAGGGCCAGGTATACCTCCAGGTGGGGGCGGGTATCGTGGCGGATTCCGATCCGGCCAGCGAGTACCAGGAAACGGTGAACAAGGCCCAGGCCATGGTCCGGGCCCTGGAACTGGTGACCCAGGGACTGTTGTGACAAGGTTTCCGGTTTTTAGTTTTTAGTTTTACCGTTACAATCCCCCTAACCCCTCCTTTAAGAAAGGGATGCTTTAAAGATTTCTTTTCAGTTCCCCCCCTTTCTAAAGGGGGCAGGGGGATTTTAAGAATCGGGGGTAGACCTGATCGGCCATGACCGTTTCGATTAAATTATAACTTAAAGAAACTTGAAGGAAAGAAGGTTAAGACTGTGAGTGATACACGGCCCATGGTAGTCATCGATAATTATGATTCTTTCACGTATAATCTCGTACAGTATCTGGGTATGTTGGGCGCAAAACTGGCGGTGTTCCGGAATGATGAGATCGACCTCCCCGGGCTGGAGAAGGTGCAGCTTAGTCATTTGATTATTTCGCCGGGACCGTGCACTCCCACCGAAGCGGGTATTTCGGTGTCGGCCATCCGTCATTTTGCCGGACGTATTCCCATCCTCGGGGTCTGTCTGGGGCATCAATGCCTGGGGGAGGCTTTTGGCGGCCGGGTCATTCGGGCCCCCCGGTTGATGCACGGCAAGACGTCGCTCATCTATCACGACGGCCGGGATATCTTTCAAGGCATCCCGTCGCCCTTCGAGGCCACCCGATACCATTCCTTGATCGTGGAGCGGGACACCCTCCCGGATTGTCTGGAAATAGCGGCCCAGACCGCGGTGGGCGAGATCATGGGCCTGCGGCACAAACGCCTGGCAGTTTTCGGGGTGCAATTTCATCCGGAATCCATTCTGACCTCTGAGGGTATGAACCTTTTGCAGAATTTTATCAAGCGCCGGCGAGGTGAGGCCGGGTAGGGGACATGGACATCAACTGAAATTTTCCGTGAAAATCCTACAGTAGGGGCAGGCCCCCGTGCCTGCCCGAACAATATTTTCATTCCCCTGGAAAGATTATGATGTCAGAAGTAAAACAAAATAACCCTCCAATAGCCGGTGCCGCTGGTAGGCCCGGTGAGGAGGAGGCCGCCAGGGAGCGGCAGCATTTCGATATCAATATATACCGGGACTGGTGTAAAAGCTGCGGCATCTGCGCCGCGCTGTGCCCGAAGCAGGCCCTTACCCTGAACGAAGAAGGCGAACCGGTGGTGGTGGACCCGGACATCTGCGGCGGCTGCGGCTGGTGCGAACTGCACTGCCCGGATTTCGCCATCAGCGTGCGGCCGCGCCGGAGCACCCAGAAGGCAAGCCCCGAGGCGGAGGACTGATGGCAGTGCGGCCCACCCATAAAGCAAAAGCAATGGCCCTGGCAACGTTTGCGCGGAGCTCATGGTGACTGAATCCACTCAAACGCGGCAAAAAGCGGCACTCCTGCAGGGTAACGAGGCCATCGTGGAGGGCGCCGTGGCGGCCGGCTGCCGTTTTTTCGCCGGCTATCCCATCACCCCGGCCACGGAAATCAGCGAAGCCATGTCCGCCCGGTTGCCCGCGGTGGATGGCACCTTTATCCAGATGGAAGATGAAATCGCCAGCATGGGCGCGGTCATCGGGGCTTCCCTGGCCGGGGTCAAGTCCATGACCGCCACCAGCGGGCCGGGGTTCTCCCTGATGCAGGAGAATCTGGGTTTTGCCTGCGTGGCGGAAGTGCCCTGCGTCATCGTTAACGTCATGCGGGGCGGGCCCAGCACGGGGCTGCCCACTAATGTCAGCCAGGAGGACGTCATGCAGGCCCGCTGGGGCACCCATGGCGACCATCCCATCATTGTGCTGGCGGTGTCCGATGTGGCGGATTGTTTTACGCTGACAGTGAAGGCCTTTAATTTTTCCGAAATCTACCGCACTCCGGTGATTATTCTCTCGGATGAGGTGGTGTCACATACTCGGGAAATATTCTTAGCTCCCGAGACCATGGAGGTCGTTGACCGGAACAAGCCCAAGGTGCCGCCGGAGTGGTATATTCCTTACGAAGACACCCCGCATGGGGTGCCGGCCATGGGGATCTTCGGGGACGGCTACCGCTATCACGTCACGGGCCTGATTCATGACGTCCGGGGTTTTCCTACCCAACGTCCCGATGAAATTCTGGCTTTCAGGAACCGTCTGTTCCGCAAAATCCAGCAGCATTTAGCGGATATTCACCTGGTCCGGACGGAACTTGCCGAGGATTGCGACATCCTGGTGGTGGCCTACGGTTCGGTGGCCCGTTCAGCCCGGCGGGCGGTGCGGGAGGCCCGGCAGTTGGGGGTCAAGGCCGGGCTGCTGCACCTGCAGACCCTGTGGCCTTTCCCGGGGCGGCTGCTGGAGCCGTTTTTACTGCGGGTGCGAGCCGTATTAGTCCCGGAGTTGAACCTGGGACAGATGTATCGCGAGGTTCTGCGGGTTAACCAGGGCGAAACCCGGGTGGAGCCGCTGCACCGGATTGACGGGAATCTCATCACCCCCGAGGAAATCCTACTCAGGTTGGTGAAGCTCTGAATACCCCGGGGGCTCAAACGGTTTGCGGTTTCCAGTTTTCGGTTTTACCGTGAAAATCCCCCTAAATCCCCCTTGTTAAAAGGGGGACTTAAAGGACTCCTCTTTTTGCACTATCATCAATTTTAAGCTCACGGGTTTCATTTTGAATTTTATTGCGAAATTCCCTAACTCTTTTTATGGAAACCCTTTCCTGATAATGCTTTTGGCAATAATGGAAAGCAAAGGATAGCTAATGAGTCCGGCGATCAACTGAACCATAACGCCATATGCGCTTCTGGCTATGATGGTCTTTCTGGTGTTGGCCTTGATTCGACAGATAAAATGCTTTCCCTCCTCTTGCCATTGATCAAAATTTTTATGGCATTGATGGCTTCACAATAACCACTTCTTTTGTAGGCGTTCAGCTATCAGCAATCAGCTTTCAGCAAAAACACTGGGTTAGGGAAACTAAGCGAAAAACCAGTGATCCGCCACCTTGGAATAACTATTTGAATTTAAAGCATTAGCTGATGGCTGTAAGCTGACCGCTGAACGCTCACCTTCTTTTAATGTCCTCGGGAGGGGCGATAACATCAAATGCAATTCCCCGAAAATTTTTCATGAGGTTTCTATACCCTATTGCAAGTTTCTAACCGGACATTGCTGATTTCCATTAACCGATTCATTGCCACCGCAGTGGCAGAAAAGATGGCCGCCCTCATGACAGAGGACTCTTTACAGGCGCGTGCTCAAAGAGGTAGCCAGGCTCAATATGAGGCAGCCTTGGCCCAGGTGCCTGATGTCGAACCGGAAGATCGCGACCGCCTCTAACTTTTTCCGCCTTCTGCTTTTTTCCCTCTGCATTTTCTCTATTCGCTCTTTTTGTTCTGCCCTCTCCCGGCTGCCCTCCACGCTCTGCCGGATAACTTTGAACCTTGAACCTTGCACTTTCCACTTTCCTCTTTCCACTTTGCACTTTATACTAACAATATGGAATATCAATCTGATTTTCTCGTCATCGGCTCCGGTCTGGCCGGCCTGGGCTATGCCCTCAAGGTGGCCCGCCATGGCAGTGTCAATGTGGTCACCAAA
>VGSX01000184.1 GCA_016874895.1 Deltaproteobacteria bacterium | reverse complement strand
ATACTGTCGTCACCGATCACGGAAATCGGAAATTTATAGAGAGAAAGAGAAACGCATCCCGACTGCTTATACCAGTAATGTGTCACATAATATCCAGTTATTCTCTGTCCGTTGAAAAATCCCCCTCAATCCCCCTTTAGAAAAGGGGGACTTTTTCTCCTGGTTCCCAAGTTGCATTTGGGAACCCCATATCCCGCCAAGCTGCGCTTGGCCACCTCTTTATTAAATTTTTGGGTAATGCTAAATTTTTAAAGGGGGGTTAGGGGCAATACTGTTCACTTAAGCTAAAAGCAAGATTACTGGTGGCACAGGCTTCCAGCCTGTGCGCCTATGAACAGGCTGGAAGCCTGTTCCACCTTGCTTAACTAAACAGCATTGGGTCAGGGGGGATTTTAGTAAGTTGCCAACTCGCCATCTCCCTAATTCAACAGCATTGAGGGTCGGGGTGAGGGGGCAAGGATATTGTCATAACTCGCGGCTGTTATGAAAAGGCCAAGGGGCTTATCTGGCGGTGAAATCAACGCCATCAACTCCTTGCCGATGCCTGCGGCGGATGGATCAGGGGTAAGCTGGAAAACTGCATGTCCGGTTTGACGAAGGGGCGCTGACGAGAGCATTCACGGGCATGGACTGCAGTTGTTGCGCGCAACGAGGCGCTCGTAGTCATGGTTTGATTCTCATCAGCGCCCTACCCTGCCCTACCCTAGACAAAACTAGCCATTCTGCCAGAGGACCTTAAATCCGAAAACCGGCCACTGCCTCACTTGCCCGGGGCCGGGGCCACTTTTACCCCTTGACCCTCCAGCTTCTTCACGAATTTTTCCGGATCCTTGTTGAATTCGGCAATACAGGCCGTACAGCAGAAGTAGACGCGCTTCCCCTGATAATCGGCGTAGATATTTTTGTTAATCTCCCCGCCCATGACCGGGCAGATGGTCTGGGCTTTCCCGGCGGCAGCAGGGACGGTGGACCAGCTCGAGGTAACCAGAGACAGGCCGATTACCATGGCAAGTATGACCAGAAAGGCTTTTTTCATGTTTTTCTCCTTGTTCGGGGGTGGTATCCGTGAGCCTGATCGTGGCATTTAATCTTTGCCCATAAATTACAATAAGCATGATTTTTACGAGGGCGAGGGGGAAAGGCAGAGGGCGGGGGAAAAAGATAATGTCCTAAAATGTCTGGCCGATGTTGAAAACGATCTGATATTTATCCCTCTCTCTGTTGATGGGGTTCAGGGGCCAGGCGAATTCCACCCCGATGGGCCCGATGGGGGTCTGGTAGCGCAGGCCGAAACCGGCCCCATACTTGATCTGCCCCAGATCCGTATCTTTCACCTTATAAAAAACATTGCCGGCATCGAAAAAGGCGACCCCGCGAAAATCTTCATACAGGGGGAAGCGGACCTCCAGGTTGCTTATAAAAATGGATTCGCCCCCGAGAGGATTGCCGGCCTCGTCCCGGGGACCTAGATAATAATTTCGATATGCCCTCATGCTGGTGGGGCCGCCGGTAAAATAGCGCCGGTAAATGGGAATCTGATCGGTGTCCTGAATGGGGGGCATGACGCCGAATTTAATCCGCCCGGCCAGCACCACATTTTTCGGGCCCAGGTTGTGATACTGCCGCACCTCCAGATTAGACTGGACGAATTGCAGTTTCGGGGAGATTAAGGCCGGGGCCCACTCCCCCAGGAAAAAAACCTGCCCTCCCTTCTGGGGCTCGGCAGGATTGTCAATGGTGTTGCGGCTCAGGCCCCACAGCACCATATTGGCTTCGTATAATTTCCCCGGCCGGGTTTCCCGGAGCAATTGCAGGGCCGCATCGGAGACATTAAAAGGGCGGGCGAATTCCAGTCCATGACCCACATACCCCTTGATCTGTCCGGGAAACTCCCTTTCCAGCAAGGCCCGGCTGTAAAAAGCCTTGTCAGAAAAAGAGGGATAATACCGCCGCAGCAGGCCGGTGGTTATGACTAAATCAAGGTCATAGCCGAAAATCATGGGGTTCAAAAACATGCCTTCGAAGCGGTTGTCCAGGCGGGAGTACTTCGTGCTCATTTCCAGGATGCGGCCGCCGCCGGCAAAATTGCGGTAGCGCAATATAGCCCTGGCCCGAAACTCGTCCCAACTGCCGTACCCGGCCCCGATCCTCAGGGATCGCTTTTTCTTTTCTCCCACCTCCACGGTCAGGGGGATCTTGGTCTCCTCTTCGGGAACCTCTTCGGGATCGACTAGTATGCTCCGGAAAAGGTCCAGTTCATACAGGCGCTCCTGACTGGCGATGATTTTTTCCAGAGAGAATAATTCACCCTTTTTCACCCTGAGATTACGCCGGATCAGGGCCTCCGGGGTATCCTGCCAGCCCCGGACGGTGATTTCCCCGAAAGTGCAGCGGGGACCGGGCCACACCTGCACAAAGACCTGGGCGGTATTGGCCGCGGCGTCCAGCAATACTTCACCTTCCACTCTGGCCTTGGGATAGCCGTGATCCAGGAGGTAATTTAAGATTTCCTTCTTGAATCCTTCGAATTTTTTCTCTGTGAAACGTTCACCCCGGACCAGGGGATTTTCTTTTACTTGGGTTTTTAAGGGCCCCGGTCGCTCCGGACCCACCACGCTGACGGCAACACTGCTGATGCGAATCCAGGGGCCCTCGTGAATATGGATACGGATATCCACCTGACCCTGAGATTCTTGAACGTCGGCGTCAATCTTGGTGTGATAAAACCCATGCCGTCTGTACAGGGCCTTCAGGCGCTCCAAATCGTCGTTAAAATCATCCGGGTTTAATTTCGGCGGCGTTCGCCAGCGGAAGGGAAGCGGTCGGGAGGTAACCATCTCATTAAACAGCACCTTGGACCTTACCGTGGCGTTCCCAAAGATTCTTATGGAGTTTATAAAGGGTTGGGATGATTCCGGGGGCGAACCGGGAGTCTGGCACCAGCCCGGACCTGCGCCAACCAGGCACACCAGGGCCAGGAGCCCACACAGCTTTAAGGCTGATAATCCGGGAAGCCGGTCCTGCTTTTTCACCGCCCCTCGTCCACTATTTAAAAGAGGTTCCGTTGTCTGGCCCGTTTTTTTGCTGCCTGTGTATTTTTATAAGGATAATCAAGGAGATAATTTCTAAGGGCTTGCACCCAGGCTGCCGGCCGCCCCGAACCCGGGGAGCCCCAGAGAACCCGACGCCGGGCGTAGGAGAGAAAGACCTGCCGGCTGGCCCGGGTAAGACCCACATAAATCAGGCGTTGTTCCTCGACCGGGTCCCCCTCCCCTTCCTCCCCCGGTTCGTAAGGCAACAGCCCGGCCTCGCAGCCGATGAGAAACACATAAGGAAACTCCAGACCCTTGGCGGCATGGAGGGTAAGCAGGGTAACCTTTTCGGCCTTTAAGTCGATACCGGTAATTTCCGGCCCCGCGGCCTCCCGGGCTAGTTGGCAGGGGATGCCGGCAGCCTGGAAATGCTTCTGGACCACCTGCCCCAGGGCATGGAAGCGGTAGAGCACGGCGATGTCCCGGTAGCTGGCCGCCTCCGCAACGTTGGCATAACGTAGACGCTCATCCTCCAGGGCCAGATGACTGGTCCCGCCCACCAGGTGATCAATGACCTGGGCCAGTTGAGCCGCCTCAGCTTCGGGGTTGGCGGCCTTCAAAAGAATGGGAGGCATCTCCGAGGTATTGTGCAAAATCTCCGGCACACCGGAATTCCCGGATCGCTCCGGTATCAGGCTCCGGGCCAGCTGCAGCACCGGAGGGGGCAGACGGTAGGTTTCGGCCAGGTGAATTGTCCGGGCCAGGGGCCAATCCTGGCTGAACCGGACGAAATACTTCACCTGGGCCCCTCGAAACCCATAGATGGCCTGATTGGCGTCCCCGATGACAAAAAGGTCGGGCCGGTCCCCTGGGGCAAGAAGGCGCAAAAGCTCATACTGGGCCTGATTCAGGTCCTGATACTCATCCACCAGGATTGCGGCAAAACGCTGCTGGCAAGCGGCCAGGACCTCGGGCTGCTGTCTTAAAAGCTTCACCGCCCGGGCCACCAGATCGTCGAAATCCCAGGCCTGCTCTGCCTCCAGAGCAGCTTCATAGGCCTGGTAGGCCGGCAGCCAGGGGACGTCTCCAGCCAAGTCCTCGGGATAGAGGCATTCCTGTTTCTGGCGGCTGATACCGCGGTCCAGGGTCTTGGCCGGGAGGCCGCACTGCCGGGCGGTTTCCTGGAGCAGGGGCCGGCGCTCGTCTTCGCTGAGGATACGGCGCCAGGCAATACCCTGAGCCTGTAAAATCCGCATCCCCAGGGCGTGAAAGGTCAGGATGGCTAACCGCCCGGTCAGGCCGTCTCCCAGGTGCTGCTGCAATCTTTCCCGCATTTCTCCCGCGGCCTGCCGGGTAAAGGTCACCGCCAGAATCCGGTCCGGGCTGAGGCCGCGAGACTGCACTAGATACCCCACCCGTTGGGTCAGGGTGCGGGTCTTGCCGGTCCCGGGCCCGGCCTGCACCAGGAGCGGCCCCCCGTCATAGGTGACCGCCTCGGCCTGGGCCGGATTCAGGCCCTGGAGCCAGGGGTCGGTGACGGCCGGGGACTCGCCTTTCAGGGGGGAAGGCGCTTCCGGCTCCGTAACCGCAACAGGCCGGGGGGCGATGTTCGTGGATGGGGCGGCGATCAGCGCCGGCAGCATAATCTCGGGCGGGAACTCCCAAAACTTGGCCTGACGGCTTAACTCCGCCATCTCCTCAGGGCGGAAAAGGCGGACAACCCCATATTCGCCGTCATAACCGCCTTCAATATGCACCTGTTCCCGGCGCATCCGGTCGATCCCGGCGGCCAGCAGGGCGCCGCCCTGCCGGGCAATCTCCGTCAGGGGCGTGTGGCGCAGAATATTCAGTTCCGGACCCAGGTTCTGGAGCAGGCGGAAGTAGAGCTCCGTCACTTTTTTGGACTCGGGGCCGCATTGCACCACCTCGGAGATAATCTCCGGCAGGGGGACGAGATGCTGATACGGTCTGGCGCCGGGCGGCTCACTGGCCGGCGGGCGGTCCCCCAGGTCCAGGACCCGGTGCAGCACCCCGAGAGTCAGCGGCTTCCGGCACACCGGACAGAGGCCACGATAATTCTTGGATTCCGCCGGTTCCAGGCGCTGCCCGCATCTGCGATGGCCGTCCAGATGATACTTGCCTTCATCCGGAAAAAATTCCAGGGTCCCGAGAAAGCCTTCCTTGGTTTTCAGGGCCGCGGCAATGGCCGGGTAGGACAGTCCCGTATCAAAAATATTGGCCTCCCGGCCGATTTTCTGCGGCGAATGGGCGTCGGAATTGGACACCAGGGCGAACCGGTCCAAGCTGCTCAACCGCCAGTTCATGGGGGGATCGGAGGACAGCCCGGTCTCCAGGGCATGGATATGATCCAGCATATCCTCGTAGCATTCCTCCAGGCTGTCAAAGCCGCTTTTGGAGCCCAGCACGGAAAACCAGGGGGTCCAGATGTGCGCCGGGATCACCAGGGAATCAGCGTCGATCTCCAGGATCACCTCCAGGACATGTTTGGCGTCTAAACCTAAGATGGGGCGGCCGTCGGAAATGACGTTCCCCAACTGCCCCAGCCTCCGGGAAAGTTCCCGTCCCGCCTCCAGGGACGGCAACAGCACCAGGGTGTGCACCTTCCGGGTCTGGCCGTTTTTTTTATAGATACTGCTGATCTCCCCGGTAACCAGGAAGCGGGTAGCCGGGGGCTCCGCCCCGGCGGGAACCCCGCCCCGGCGGGAGAGCCTGAATTCCGGTTTCAAGACATACAGGCCGGCCTCGGCCGGGGCCAGTTTTTCCCCGATTTCCGCCAGCCAGCCGGGGTGGGTGCAGTCTCCGGTCCCCAGGACGGTTATGCCCTTGTAACCCCCCCACAGATCTAAATTTTCCAGGTTCAATTGTTTTCCCGTGGCCCGGGAAAAATGGGAGTGGATATGGAGGTCGGCAATAAATTCCATGCCTGAATTCATACCATAAAATCAGTCACCCTGAAAAGGGCTCATTGACAAGGACAGAAAATTCGGCATATATAGGGGCATGAGCTGCCGGAAATCCGCTCCGGCCAACAGCAACACGGGCTTAACCGCCTGTGCCCAGGAGGTGTTAATCATCGCCATGCCAAACATTACAGGCGCACAAGTCCTCATTACCGGGGGCGCGGGCATGATCGGCAGTCATATAGCCCGCCTGGCCAGCCAGCAGGGGGCCAGGGTAACGGTGTTTGACGCCATGCTGCCCCTGTACGGCGGCAATCTTTTCAATCTGCAGGGGCTCACCGAAAATATCGAATTTATTCAAGGCGATATTCGTGACGCCAGCCTGGTCCAGACTGCGGTCCAGGGTAAGGACGTCATTTTCAATCTGGCGGGACAGGTAAGCTACGTGGACAGCAACCATGACCCCCTGCTGGACCTGGACATCAACTGCCACGGCCACCTCCAGGTCCTGGAGGCCTGCCGCCGGTTTAATCCCCGGGCCCGGCTGCTCTTCGCCAGTTCCCGGTTCGTCTACGGCGCCACCGTTTACAACCCGGTGGACGAAAACCACCCTTTCAACTGCCTCAGCATTTACGGCATCCATAAACTAGCGGGGGAAAAATACTACCGCTTCTACTATGACGCCTATGGCATGGAGACGGTGAGCCTGCGCCTGGCCAACCCCTATGGCCCGCACCAGCAGATGAAGCACAGCAAGTATGGGATCGTCAACTGGTTTATCCGCCTGGCCCTGGAAGGCAAGCCCCTGACCATCTTCGGTGAGGGGCGGCAGCAACGGGACTATATCTTCAACCAGGACCTGGCCGAGGCCTTCCTGGAACTGGCCGTGACTCCCGGAACCGCCGGCCAGGTTTATAACGTGGGCTCGGGCACGGGAATGGCCTTTGGGGACATGGCCAGAATGGTGGCCGCAGCCGTGCCGGGCACCGAAGTGGTCCAGGTGGAATGGCCGGCGGACCGCTATTTCGTGGAAACCGGCGATTATATCAGCGATATCAGCAAAATCACCACTGCCACCCCTTGGCGCCCCCGGACCTCACTGGTGGAGGGGATCCGCCGCACCGTGGCTTTTTACCGGGAAAACCGGGAGCACTACTGGTAAGGCGGGTTATGGTTTCGAGTTTCGAGTTTCAAGTTTTCGGTT
>VGSX01000183.1 GCA_016874895.1 Deltaproteobacteria bacterium | reverse complement strand
CAACCGAGAGCAACGGGTGGACAAAAACCTGCTGGAGGCCATCAATCGAGGCCCCAAACTGGAGGCCGAAATGCTCCTGCGGTATTTCCCCTTATATACCCCGTTACCGGATCAGGGCGCGATCTACTGGGGGGTGACGAAGGTGGGGATCAATATCGACTCCATGCGTCGTTTCCTGATGTTATTGGATTGGGAAAAAGGGGCCTTGCGGCGAGCCTTGATCTGGATGATGGTGGGGGGCGCCTTTGCCGCCCTGGTTTTGGGCCTGGCGGGATTCCGCCGGGTGATCCGCAAGACCGCAGCGCCTCTCAACAATTACGGCATGCTGACCGAAGCCCTAAAGAGAGGCATCGGGGTCGATATTACCTCTCTATTGTTGCACCTGAAGCAACAGGAATCTCAGGGGATTCGGGAGTTTGAACAGGTCCGAACCCTCTGCCAACGCCTGGGGGAAAGCGCCAGAGTCCTGGCGGAAAGACTGGTGGAGTCGGAAGCCCAGGCATGTCTGGGCCGTCTGGCCGGCCGCCTTGCCGGTTCCATCGGCCGTCCAGCCCCTGAGCCCGGAGCTTGGCAGAGCCTCTTCCTGCCCCGGAGGCGGGACTGGCGGCAGGTGGAGGTGGAACCCTTGTTTCAGCAGATCAGCAGGCTGCTTCCCGCCCTCTTGCCGCCCGGAACAACCCTTTACGAGGACCGGCAACCCCTCCCGCCCCTATACGGCTCTGAGGCCCATATAGTCCAGGCCGTTCTGTTCATATTAGATTTTTCCCTCATTGAAATGACTCCGGGGGGACAATGCTCCTGGCTCGTATCTCCCCGGGAAACCGGGGGATTCTCCCTGGAGGTAAAATTTCCCGGTCCTTACTTGGCCCCGGAAGCTATTCGCCGTCTCCTGCAACCATTTCAGGCGGGTTCCCAGACCTTGCCGCCCCTCGGTCTCTTTCTGGCTGCCGCCCTGGCACAGCAGCATCTGGGAAGTCTCCTGGCGGAACCGAACCCCGAGGGAGGGCTCCGAGTTCGTCTGGAAATTCCCGACAGCCAACTCCCGGCAGCTCACGAGAGCAGGAAAACGTGAAAGAACCGGCATCCAAAGAGACTCTGTGGTTTTTCGGGGCATTAGGGCGGATTGCGGCCCAACTCCTGGAATCCCTCATTGATATTTTCGGTCTGTTTTATCGCCTCATCAGCGCCAGCGGACCCCAATTAGCCAATTATCGCCTGCTGGGGCGGGAATTCATCCGCCAGGTCTATTACATCGGCGTCTGCGGCTGGCCCATGGTGGCCCTTACGGGTCTGTTGCTGGGATTGGCCATTATCGTTTACGCCGTGGCGCAGTTGGCCAGGATTCAGGGGGAACTCTTAATCGGCAATCTCTTGGTCATCATCGTGGTGCGGGAACTGGGGCCGGTATTCACCGCCCTTTTGGTCCTGCTGCGCTCCGGCGCGGCCATAATCGTGGAAATCGGGGCCATGGCCCTGGATCGGGAAATGGATGCCATGGAATTAATGGGGGTTGAACCGGAGATATTCATCGGCGTCCCCCGTTTTTGGGGGCTGATCATTTCCCTGATCATTCTGTATTTCATTTTCCTGATCAGCGCCATTTTGGGAGGCTATCTGTTCGGCCAACTGTTCACGGAAATTTATTGGCAGGGTTTGTGGTTATCTTTTGTGGGGGCGCTGACCTGGCAGGACCTGTTCATCAGCGCTGCCAAGATTTTGTTATTCGGCATGTCCATCGGGGCCGTGGCCATCTACTACGGCTTCAGGGTCAAGGAACACTTAAGCGCTGTGGCGCAACACATCTCCCGGGGCGCGGTGGTCAGCCTGCTGTTTCTGGGAGTGATCAACGCCGTGTTGAGCATCTTGGGCTACAGCTAAGCCCTGCCGCGGGGGACTCGAGGAAAAACCATGACGGGCACTCCTGAACGCATCTATCTCAGGGAAGTGGATGACCAGGACCGCACCTTTGTGGTCAGCTTCGCCTTTGATCTGGGACCGTTAAAGGCCTCCGTGGCGGAACTCGGCATCCTGTCCCCGCCTCTGCTGCGCCGCCGCCCGGATGGCGGCTTGCAGATTATCTGCGGCTCCAAACGCCTGGCGGTCCTGCACGATCTCAAGCAGGCAGTGGCCCTGGCCCAGGTGGCGCCGCCGGATACCCCGGAAACCTGGTGTTTGCTGGCCTCCCTCTATGACAACGCCTTCGGGCGCGCCTACAATACCATGGAAGCCGCCTTCATGATCCACAAATTACTTCGGCACTTTGACCAGGAAACCATCCGGCGGAAGTATCTGCCCCTTCTGGGCCTGCCGCCGTCCCTGAAACACCTCCATAACATTCACTCCCTGGTGGCCTTGGAGGTTCCCTTCCAGGAACTGGTGGCGACAAACCGCCTCAGCCCGGAGGCGGCGGCGCAGGTGGGCCACTGGCCCGCCCCGGATCGCCAGGCGATCCTGCCCTGGCTCCGGGATCTGCGCCTGAGCCACAGCAGCCAGCTTGAGGTCCTGGACTATCTGACCACGTTAAGCCGGCGGGAGGGAAAACCGCCAGCGCACTGGCTGGCCCAGCCTGAACTTGCCGGCCTCCTCGCCGATCCAGCCCTGACCGCTCCGGAAAAATCCCGACGCCTCCTGGAAACCCTCCGCCAGTGGTCTTTTCCCCGGATCAGCCGGGCCCAGGAGCAGTTCCAGCACCACCTCCAGGCCCTGGGGCTTTACCGGCACCCGGATATGCGCCTCATCCCGCCCCCGGCCTTTGAAGACGCTGCCTTCCGGCTGGAACTCCGTTTCCAGGATAGCAGCCAACTGGCCCGGCAGATCCAGCAGGTGCATACTATGATGGGCCAACCGGAATTCGAGGCCCTCTGGAACCTGTGACCCCGTTGCCGCAAGCAAGAATTTTTGCGGGATGATGGCTAGCCTACAAGGGCGGGGCAATGGTCACCAGGAGCCTGACCTCGGTTCTCGCCCTGAACCCATGAGGTTCGGCGATCTCCGAAATAACCACGTCCCCCCGCCTTCCCGGGAACGAGGCGCCGTCTTTGCCGAGGAAATCTCCCTCTCCTTCCAGGACCACCAGGCTCAGTTGTCCCTCCAAATCATGGGAGTGAACCGGCATCTCCTGGCCAGCCCGGAAGTTGAAATTGATGATGCGGAAATAGGGAGAATCATGCACCAGGAATTTTTTCATCGCTCTTTCCGAAAAATCATTGGCTTCATAGAGATTTATCTGTTTCATGGGATTCCTCCAACTGAAGTGTTACCTCTAATAAAACGCAGCCGCGATAATAAATGCCACGGTTCGATCAGGGTGCGGTGCCCGGCAAAGAGATCGTAAACCCCTCCCGCCGGTGAAAATCAGGCTCGGGGCCGGGATGCGCCAGGGCCCAGTAACTAAAGCTGCCGTCCAGATGTTCCAGCACAGCGCTGATACCTGCCTTAAGGCTCTGATGTGGTGGAATGATGGCCGCCAGGCTTAGTTCCAGGGAAAGGGTCAAAACCCCGGGTGAGTGCCGGACCACCAGGGGCAGGGAGGTAATAGCCCTTTCTTCCTCCAAACCCTGCCGATAGTCCGCCAGCCTGAAGACATTCCAATGCCCTGCCGGGGAAAGGTTAAACTCCCAGTAACCGCTGCCGCCCTCCGGAGCCAGAAAAAATTCGCCACAGGTGTGTTCCCACAGCAGCCAGTGGCGGGCCGCCGCCGGGGCCGGGGCGGGAATTGCCAGCCCGGCCAGATCTCCGGCTATCAGGTAGCTGATCCCCAGGAAGTTGTCTTGCCGGGAGATAGCTCCACTAATGGTTACCGGAAATGAGGGAATATTTCCGGGAAAAGGCATCAAAGAAAAAGCGTGGCTGCTCATTTAAAGTCTCGGATAATGGTTTGAATGGTTCCGGCCTGGGATTCAATACTTGCCGTCAACTGGAACTGCACCAGGGCCCGCCAGAGGTTGTGTTCCGGGTGGCGGGCCTTGAAATAGGCATTGCCGGCCAGGTAATCAGTGACAAACCGCAGCCCCAGTTCAAAGGCGATGAGACGGATGGCATCATAGAGATAGAGATAATCGTCGGGGGTGAGAAAATTCCGGGCCCAGGCGAGATAGCCCCGCAGGATGGCCTGGCACAGGTCGGGGTCGAATTGCACCGCCTGCCAGTCCTGGGTTTCCTCGCCCAGAGGATTGCAGCCGGAGCGCAGACAGTCGCCGAGGTCGTACTGGATCAGGCCGGGCTTGACGGTGTCCAGGTCGATGAGTCCCACGGCCCGGCCGGTGTCGGTGTCCAGCATGACGTTGTTGACCTTGGGATCGCCGTGAATAGGGCGTAAGGTCAGCCGGCCCTCCTGCCGGGCCTGCTCCAGAATCGTGGCCCAGGCCCGTCGGTGGCTGATGAAATTAAGGGCATATTTCACCTCCGGGGATGGTTTGGGGGGACGCTGCGCCAAAACCCGGTCGAATGCCCGCAGGTAGACCGGCGTGACATGAAATCCGGGCAGCGTATCTGCCAGCCGGGCCGGGGGCAGATCGCTGGCCAAAAGGTGAAACATCCCCAAGGCCAGGCCCACCTCCTCGGCGTGGCGATTATTCTGAATGGCGTCGAGGGCATGAGCGTGGTCGATGAAACTCAGGGCCCGCCAGAAAGAGCCTTGGGAATCGATCCAGTGGTCCTGGCCGTCCTGGTCCGGCAGGGCCTGGGGGGTTTCCCAGCGGCGGGTGGGATCGACCCTGACCTGGGACAGCCGCTGCCGGGCATGTTCAGTGAAAACCCGCAGGTTGTGCATTACCAGGGCAGGCTGTGGAAAAACATGCGTGTTCAACCGCTGCACGATGAAATGCCGCGCCTCGCGGCCGGCCAGGGTCGCCAAAAATGTGTCATTGACATTGCCATGGCCATATTCCCGGACGGCCACCACTTGGCCGGGGTGGCCAAAGCGCGCTGCTGCTGCCAGAGCTGCTTGCATGACTGGAAAGCCCCCTTACCCTGTTACCTGATGGGGATTAATGGTCTTTAGCTTTGACGCCGGGAATCTCCACCCTCTCATCCATAATTCTTACGATGTCAATCATATGGTTCAGAATGAGTTTAATCTTTCCCAGAAGGTCCAGGTAGATGGCGAAGGCATGGGGTTGTCCGAAGCTCTGGGTCATCACGGTCTCGTGCTCCGTTTCCGCCTGGAAGCAGCCCTCGATCTGATTGTTGGCCTCGGCCACGAGATATCTTTTCAAAGGCGGGTTTTCTGCATGAAACAGGTCTGCCAGCCCCCGCATGAGCCCCATGGTTCGCACAAACAGGTCGTTCAGATGAAAAAAGTCCCGGTCCGAGACCATGGTTGCTTCTTTGATCTTTCGCTGGATGGGCTCGGACATTTTACTCATGATATCGCCCATGTGCTCCAGGTGGCCCAGCACCCTGTGCAGTTTTTTCAGGTAGGGTTGGCGGCCATTGCTACTCTCGGCCTGAGCCGATTCCACCTCGGTGAAAAAGTCGTCGAGCTCCAGGACGATCTTGTCCTGGAACCGCTCCACCTCTTCCAATTCCGCCAGGCTGCTGCGATTAAAGGCGTGCCGGACCGCGCCGCACATACGCCGGAGATTGTCCACCGTGGACGACAATGAGGCCAGGGTGGTGCGGTAATATGTCTTTGCCGGATCTTTTTGCATCGATAATCTCCTCAGCATTGTGGTCATTGAAATTCGATTTTACCTTTCCAAAATCATCGCCATTGTTTATCTTTAAGATCGATGTGAGGCGATTGCAAGAGATTATTGCGAAAATCCGCCTGGTTCTTGCCAATCTGCCTCCATGTTTATACAATTAACCACAAAATCCCCGTAAGGCCGCGCTTGCGCTTAGTGAGAAACTATCTTCCATGAAGAGCAGATCCCTTAAATACATCTTCATTCTGTTGATCCTGTCGGTCCTGGCCTCTGTCCGGTCACTGCCGGCCCCGGCCCAGACTAAAGCGACCGGCATCCCCCCGCTGCTGCAAGAGGCTGACAATCTATACCGGAATCATCGGTATGCAGAGGCTCGGCAGCGTTACGAGCAGTTTTTGCAGACCTCTCCCCCGGCCCCCCAGGGGCAGCATGCCTGGCTGCGGTTGGCTGAAATCTACGGCATCCAGGGAGACTGGGGCCAGGCCAAGTCGCGCTATGAGAAACTTCTGGCGGTCACCACTGACAGCGACATGGCTCTCAAAGCCCGCTACGGCGTAGGCCAGGCCAATTATAAGCTGGGCAATCACCTGGAAGCCGAGAGGATTTTAGAAAACCTCAGCGCCTCTCGGCTGCCCGGCGATCTGCGTTTTAGAACCACTGCCCTGTTAACGGAATTATCCCTGCAATTCGGCAACATCCCCCAGGCCTTCACCCGTTTGCTCCTGCTGGAAAAAGATGTGCTTTTGGGTGAAGAAGAGTGGTTTGAGGACTTGAAAGTCCGCTTACTGAGTCGGGCCACCAGCCCGGACCTGGAAAAGTTCGCCGATCTGTACCGCGACACCCCCCTAACCCCGGCGGTGCTCCTGCAATTGGCTAAAGTCGAGCTCCAGGCCGGCAACCCCGAAAAGGCCGGCGCCGTCATCAGAACCCTGCGGGAAAGGTTTCCCCAAAGTCCCGAGGCCCGCCGGGCGGCACAACTGGCCCCTGCCGACAGACCCGGAGTGGCTCAATCCGGCGCCGTGGTGGGGTGTTTGCTGCCGTTGTCCGGAGAACATGCCGATGTGGGCACCCAGGTGAAAAACGGCCTGGAGCTGGCCGCCTCCCAGACCGGGGTGGCCTTCATCGTGCAGGACTGCGGCGATACTCCCCAGCAGGCCGCAGCCCTGGTGGAAGAGCTGGCCAGCCATCCCCAGGTTAAGGTATTGGTAGGTTTCTTCCCCTCGGCTGCAGCCGAAGCCGCCGCAACAGCGGCCCAACGGGCGGGAATCCCCTTACTGGCTCTGACCCAAAAGAAAAATATTACGGAAATCGGGCCGTTGATCTTCCGGGATTTCTTCACCCACCGCCTCATGGTGCAAGCCTTGCTGGATTACACCGCCAATACCCTGGGGTGGCAGCGTTATGCCGTGGTCTATCCCGATTCCAGATATGGGCAGGCACTGGCCCGCCAGTTCAGCGAAGCAACCGCTCGGAAGGCAGCGAGGTTGGTGGCCCAGGTTTCCTACCCGGCAGGAGGCCGGGATGTAGCCGGCGTGGTGCAGACTCTTACGCAGATCAGCCCTGGTCCGGATG
>VGSX01000182.1 GCA_016874895.1 Deltaproteobacteria bacterium | reverse complement strand
ACCCTCCTCTGGCGCAAATGATTTCAAAAACGAAAAAACCCAGTCAACAAAGGAAGGGTTGGAAATGAAGTTGAACTTACAATTCCTTGAGGATGGTCTTGAGGGCCTGAGGGTTGCGGCATACCCGGAAGGCCCACCTTCCGAACTCGCCGTGATGGTTCACGGCCCGAACCCACCTCTGGGCGGCGGCCTCCTTTTGCCGGTCTTGCTCTGTCTCAAACCCTTTTATCTCTAAAATGAGCTTAGTTTCCTGGCCGTCGCCGCCCTGGAGGCGCACGAGATAGTCCGGGCGGTATTCATGCCGAAGCCCCTGCCACTCATAGGGGATGGTGAAGTCAAGATGGTAATTACGGGCGTAAGAAACGACCGCCCCTACCCGCTCCAGTTGAAATGCCGCACTATGCTCCCATTTTGGGGCGTCCAATACCACATGGCTAACGTGGCTCTTTGCTGTCCCCACGGCGGGCCGTAACGTCCTGAACAAAACCTCTTTAGTGGAACCTCGGGGCCGGAACTTCTCAATAACGGGCAAGACGGGGGCCTCCCCAGCCTCAGTATCGGGTTCAATGGCCTCGGTAAGGCGTTCGATTATTTTCTGCTTGTAGGTCAAAAGGGCTATTTCTTCCAGAACTGCATCTTCCGCTACTATGACCCGTTCCTCTAAATATTTCCAAACGCAATCCAAAACCTGAGGAAAAAGGATATGCCGGGCGCTCCAATCATCCCTTTTCTCCTTGAGGCGGTGCGTCAGGGCGGCGGCAATCTCATAAACCGTGGCCTGGAGCCGCTTCTCCCGGTGAAAGGGGTTGCGGTCATGGAGCACCTCTTTCCCCGGCCCCAGGCGGTCTGGACGGCCAATGCGATACCCCACGGCGGGCTTGGCGATGACCTCTGTGGGTTCGCTTATGGGGTCTATCATCAGATATGGCAGGCCCTCCAGGTTCACCTGAATCTTTTGGCGCACATCGAAGATATAGCCCTCCACCCTGGGGAAGGTGACTTCCAGATGGAGGCGCTCCGGCAAGGCTCGAATCAACGTGGAGATTTTGTCCCCGCCGCCCGTCTTCGTTGACTTCTTCTTGACCGGGATAACCTCGAAGGGGACGCCATAAACATCTACATATTCGGGTTCGCTGAAGTCGTCATAGTTCATCCGGCGAAGACCCCGCCCCACTACCTGCTCACACAGGAGTTGGGAGGAGAAGGCCCGGAGTCCTAAGATTTGCTTGACATTGGGGGCGTCCCACCCTTCGGAGAGCATCCCTACCGAGACTACACACCGCAGGTCTTTCCCCGGCGGGTCCCCCATGCCCTGCCATTGGGTCTTGCCCACGGTATCCACCTGGCGGCGCAGGCGCTCGGCGGCCTGTTGTTTGGTTTCCCCCTCTCCGGCGCTCTCGGCCTCGTTCAGGAGCTTCGTGTCAATCCGCATGGTGCGCTCTTCGCCGTCGGCATTCTCCAGTTCCGGCATAATCTGCCCACGGGCGACGTGCTCAAAAACCAGCTTGGAGAGGTCCGTATTGTCGCAGACCGCAATGAGAGCGGGGGGCACCGGGGAGCCGCCCGCTTGCCAATCATCAAAGGTCCTCTTCCACTCTGAGGCCAGCATTGCCAGAGCACCCTCAGCCTCCCGAAGAACTGATTCCGGCTTGGCCCGGCGGCGGGCGGTTTGGCGCTCGGAGGTGGGCAACTTCTGGTTGATATATTCCCAAAGCCGGAAGTATTGGGGAATAATCGCCCCGGTGTTATCATCCACGGGCACTCGGGGGATTTTCACGATACCCGCCTCAATAGCATCCACCAGGCCAAAATCGGAGATTACCCAGGTGAAGGGCCGTCCTTCTTCATGGCCGCTTCCCTTGAGATAAAAAGGTGTGGCGGAGAAGTCGGCAAAGAGGTTGACGCCCCGGACCGCATGAATCCGGTCAAGGCCCTGCACCCAAACCGTGGCCTCCCGGAAATCCTCCAGGAGCCTGTCACGCTCTTCTTTGGGCAACTGCTTTAGTTCTTCCGGGGTGAGGGCTTGGCCGGGCCGGTAGGCGTGGTGGGCCTCATCATTGATGACCAGGAGGTTCTGTTTGGTGCCCAACTCTTTGAGAACCCGGCGGCAAAAGGCCCGGTCGCTTTCCGGTCCCCGTTGCACCACGCTCCGGGAGCGGGAATCATCCTGAGGCTGAAACCTGTGCCAGTTCGTGATGAAGTAGCGTCCCTGGGTTAGACCCTCCTTGAAGCCCGGCGGCAACAAATCGAATTTGTCATAGTAGTTATCGGGACGCTCGGGCCGGAGCACCTGGAGACGTTCCCGGACGGTGAGGTTCGGGCAAAGGATTAAAACGGCGTCAGAAAACTTGCGGTCCTGGGGATTGGCGATTTTATTGAGGACCTGCCAGGCTATCACCATGCCCATGACCACCGTCTTACCGCTCCCCGTAGCCATTTTCATGGCATAGCGGGTCAAACCCCGGTAACCCCTGGCTTGGCTCTCCGGGTCATTGGGTGCATCTTTGGGGACGGTGAGGCCCTGCTTCTCCGCCGCCGAGGCCTCCACCAAATAGATGAGCGTCTCCGCCGCCTCCAGTTGGCAGAAAAACAGTCCCCGCTCCCGGTCCGGGTCCTGCCAATGCCGCAGGAGTTGCCGGGTGAGGGCCGTGGCCCCCGGATACCCCTTCCCCCGCCAAACTCTCACCCGCTCTCTCAGGTCGTTGACCGTCTCCAGGGGCACAAACTCCTCTTCCAGGAGGGAGAGTTGCGGCCCACGGGTCCGGGTCTTGAGAAAATAGCCCGCCTGTCGCCGCCCGTCCATGAGGACCGGCTGACCCTCCTGGTAATGCCAATAGCGGGTCGGCTCCGCAAAGGGCGAGTTAACGATGGGGTTATCAACTACCAGGGCCATGGTGCTCTCGAAATATCGCCTCAGATTTTAACGGGTGAGCTTAAACCGCCTGTTACCAATGGGTTCCAATCTAAGTTCCGGTGGTTTATCTTTAGGCCAGGGTGCAAGCCCATTCCTTTCCATCCATCTTCCGATTTTTGCACTTCTTAATTCGGGACAGCCGCCCCAAAAGGATTCTGATAAGTTACATTCAGCCGAAGTGCCATCATCGAAAACCACAGTTACAGTTTCCCAGTCCTTCTCAAAAAAATCTGCCCTATCAATCGGGTCTAACTTCACTCCATATTCCGCTGCTTTCCATCCGACCACTATCATCGCAGATAACTCCTCTCCGAGAACCCTTTCATCCCGCTGCTATTCGCTGGAGAAATTCATTGGCTTCTCGGGCTAAGGTCTGATTTCTCTCCTGGATAAAATCCTGGAAACTATCAAGGCTCCATTGGGCCTCGAACTCCGCCCCCCCCTGTCTTCTTGCCTCCAAGTATTTTTCGGAGACGGCATGGGGCGTAAGAAGTTCGGGGGTGATATTAAACTCCTGGAGGTAGCGTATTGGCTCTTTCGCCGATAGTTTTTTGACATTGGTTCTTTCATTCAAGACCGTTATATTCGCCAAGGCATTGATTTCATCGTCTTGGTATCTGTCTCTCAGGATGCTACGGGGATAAATATGGTGCCATTGGGGCTCGAAGCCTGTGGCAACCGGTGCACCTGTCTTGTCATAACCTATGCGGGTGTTATCAACCCAATCTCTTGCCTGGCGGTTGAACATCACGAGATAAACCATAAGCCGTAGAAATCTATTACCGGCCCGCTCGTATCTATTCAAAAACTCACCATCGGCAATGGTGGAATCAACCTGGAGCCGATTTAATAGATTTTCCATTGCTTCATCAAATGTTTCTGCTTCCTTTATCGCCCTTACATCTTCATTCAAGCTGGTGATTGCCGAACCCGAATACCTGCCATCCCGATTAGCCAGTAGAAACCAGGAAAGGGCCTTTTTGAAATTATAGTCAGACCAATATCTTGCCTTATAATTCAAGGCGAAAAATGGAATCAAACTGTTGGTTGAGGGGAGCAGAGCCGGGGAAAAAATGCCGAACTCGGCACACCGTTTCCTTACTTCCTCAATGACTTCCTTTGCCTTTCTCCAGACAATGGGCAGGGTCGTGGGGCTCCAAAATTCCTTGGGCACTTCTACAAGTCGAGCCCGGCCATGCCCGATACCGGTCATAGTTCGGATAAAGATACCGGCGTCCAAATCCCAGCCATGCTCCTCTAACGCCTTACAAAAAGGCAAGTATTCATTCCTCACCCAACCTGGATTTCGAACCGCAGCCAGCGCCAGGGTAACATCAGCCTCCTTTACCCGTGTTCCGGCTTGATTTAGTCGGGCAAAGATTTCTGCCACATCCTCCACTTCGTGGCTAATTTTGATAACGGGTATATCTCGTTCCCGGATTTTCCAGAGGCGGCTTATTCTTGGATGAATGAGGTCGAACAATCTATCTTTTTCTTCGGGGCTGAGGGTTGACTCGGGATTCTGAAACTTAAAGATTTTTTCGGCCTGTTCTCTGGCCACCGAAGATAATGATTCGACCTTCTCCAATTTAACTACTTCTCTTACACTTACCCAGCGGGGGTCATGGCGGCGAATGGGGTTGGGGAGAGCAAAATCCAGACCAGCGTCCCCTCCGTCCGGCAGGAGGTTTACCATCACGTCATATGCCTCCAGGCTCCTATTCCATTTTTCGTTATCATCCCACCAATAGGGCTTGTGGCCCAAAATGAGGCTTAGGGCAGTAGTGCGCTGCTGACCGTCAACTATCCAAAGAGACGCTTGACTTCCCTGAGCGGTTTTAGACTCTTGGTATTCAGATGAATCCCAAAGCAAGAAAGAACCCACCGGGTAATCCTTGTAAAGAGAATCAACCAAGGATTTCACTTGGTCAGTTCCCCACACAAATTCTCGCTGAAACTCAGGTATATCAAGGCTCTTGTTCACCGCTCTCTTTACTATTTCTTCGATGGTCAACTGTTCAATCGCCATAGGTTACCCCCTCAGAACCGAGCTTCAATACCTTTACCACCTCATTCCCCCGAAAATCTATCACCTTGACGGCTATGCGCCCGTGCTTCCCCGGCTTGAAGGGGAAGGAGACGGTGCCCCGCATGCGCTCAAAGGCTTCCGGGTCTATCCGGGCCTTCAAGGCCCGCTCCAGCTTTTTCCAGGCGTCGGCGTCGCCGGGGAAGAACGCCTGGCAGATGTGAAAGGTCTGGCCGTCATAGTCGGTATCCAGGAACCAGGCCGCCGCCTGATTGCCCCTGGCATGGTGCGTCTCGCCGGTCAAGGGGTCGTAAATATCCACGCCCTGGAGTTCCACGGTGTAGGTCCCGTCCTTGTGCTTCACCGGCTTCACGTCGGGCTGCCCGAAGACCGTGAAGATTTGGCTTGCCCGGTTCGTCTTGAGGAGGTCCCCCACCAGCACGTCCGGGGCGATGTGGGCAAAATGCACCTCCATTCCGGCCACGGGCGCTCTCTGGATAAAGGCTTGGGCCTCAGGGTCGAAACTGAACCCGGCGAAAATGAGCATCCCGAAACCGTTCATCTTGGCCGTGGGGACGGCCTCTTGCACCTGGAAGGCCGTGAGCGGCCCGTATTGGGGGCCGAAGCTCAGGGCCACCCTTGCGGTCTTGCCGTTCTGCCCCGTCTCCCCTTCGCCGTGGAGCAGCCCCAGGGAGAGCCTTCTCAGGTTCTGCAAGGCCAGCTTCTTGCCGCCGGGGAAGAGCACCCCGCCCTGGCCCTGGAGAAGGTTAATCATGTCGGCCAGGTAGTCCCCGCCCCGGTCGTTCAGCCGTGCCCTGGCCTCTTCCTCTTCGAACTGAGGGATAGGGGCCTCAGCCGGGTCGGTGACCATGGGGGCAGGAATCGCCTCCACGGTGAAAGGGCCGGACACCCTCACCACCCCGGAGCGCTTCTTGGGCCGGTCATACAGGGTTTCGGGCTTGGCATTAAGGGCAATGCTCTCGTCTATCTCCCGGCGCTTGTCCTGCTTGAGGCTCAAGAAGCGGGCGTGGGCCTCCCCGGCTCCTGGCGGCCACTCCTCACCCGCCTCCCTGGGGACCTCCCACTCCCGGAACGTTTGGCCCAAGGCCCGGTTCAGGTCCCCCAGGGCCGCCTCAATCTGAGGGTTGAAGCGCTCGGCGATGGCGTCGATTTCCAGGTTCTTGGCGATGCTCTCCAGGGTGATGTGAGGCACCTCCTCATAATCGAAGCCCCCCGCCGGGCCTTTGGCCGGGTCTTTCAGTTCGTAATAGTCGTACTTGGCGGTGAGGAGGCGTTGCCGGGCAATGGCCAGGGCCACCCGAGAGGTGTCAAAGGTAATCCAGCGCCGCCCCCACTTCTCGGCGCAAAAGGCTGTCGTGCCTGAACCACAAGTGGGGTCTAACACTAAGTCGCCGGAATCCGTGGTCATGAGGAGGCAACGTTCTACTACCTTTGTATTGGTTTGAACTGCATAGACCATTTCTCGTTCGCCCATAGTGTCGTCCCACACGTTGTTTATGGCGTTATACGGAAAATCATTTAGATATCTAACATAACGAAGTGTGTTTTTTGAAAGCCATATTCGCGATGCATGTCTTAATCTTTCTAAACCTTCTGATGAAGTTTTCCAATGACTATTAGAGGGTGCTGAAAAATTCCGACCACAATAAGTAACCGATGAACTACCACTTTCAGTGGCACCTGATGAAAATAGTGATGTTGGTTCAAATAGACTCCCATTTTCATCAACATTTTTATAATCATCAATAGTTCCAGCCTCTGATTTATGAATGTAATATTCCCTATATCTTGTTTGGCTTTTATTTTTTCCATACCATAGGAGATAATCATACACACTTGATATAAGTCTGGATGGGAACCCTCCTGTTTTTTTGAAGGCTATGATAGCAATAAAGTTATCTCTCTCAAAAACCTCATCCATAAGGCTTCTAACCAGATGTAAATTCTCATCGTTAATCTGGGCAAATATTGAGCCGTTATCGGAAAGGAGTTCACGGGCAATCAAGAGGCGGTCCCGCAAGTAGCTCAGGTAGGAATGAATCCCCAGCTTCCAGGTATCCCGGTAAGCCCTAATCTGCTCCGCCTCATGGGTAAGGTCGGCGTCCTGATCTTTGACATCCCGGCGGTCGATACGGGCCTGGAAGTTGGAAGCATACTTAGAGCTTATCCGTAAATAACTCCAATTTTTCGCCAGCAGATTATTGCTGCTGCCAAATGATGCAGGGCAACATAACTGGAATGGGTTTTCTCATAGCGAACCAGGATCTTGCGAAACCTGTTAAACC
>VGSX01000181.1 GCA_016874895.1 Deltaproteobacteria bacterium | reverse complement strand
CGATCCCAACTCGCAGACCTCGTGGTTTTTTTTTTGGGGGTAATATAAGCTAACGAGATAATATGACAGAAGAAATAAAAAGGGGAGGGGTGGAACTCCGGCCAAGAAATCCTCACCCCTTCCCGGACCGTTCATCTCAGGGATGCCTCGGCCCTCATTCCTTTTATCAAAAAGGGGGCCGAAGTGCAAATGTTAAGGGGGGAATTTGCTATGAAAGGACTTCGGCTTATCTTGTTGCTACTTTTAAGCGGTTGTCTGGCTTCAGGGGGGTGGGAGAGCCTTGCCTGGGCGCGGACCGAGACGGAAAAGACGGTGCCTGGGACGGGGGTATCAGAGCTATCTGAAGTAGATGCTTCGGCATCGGAGGTTTCGGAGAAAGAGCGGGTTGAGAAAATCGAAGGCATTTTTATCACCGCCACCAAGACGCCCCGGAACCCGGACGACATCCCGGCGAGTATCACCGTCATAACCGCTGAGGACATTCAGCGGCAGAACATCCAGACCGCGGATCAGGCCCTGCGGCAGGTGCCGGGCACCTATGTCCGCCGGGGCAAGGGCTGGGGAGACACCTTGGCGAGTGTCAATCTAAGGGGCTTCCCGATGCAGAACCAGACACGCACCCTGGTTCTGTTGGACGGCCAGGACGTGAGCACCAACTATACCAATTCTTTCAGTTGGGTAGGACTGATCCCGGAGGATATTGACCGCATTGAGGTGGTGCGGGGGCCCTTTTCGGCCCTGTACGGCGGCAACGCCATGGGCGGCGTCATCAATGTTATCACCAAGAAGCCCGAAAAGTTGGAGCTGACCGGCAACTTCGGTTACGGCACGCATAATTCTTTAACCTATTACCTCGGTGCCGGGGACCGCTTGTGGGACAAGGTCAGCGTCAAGGCAAGTTACCTGTATCGCTACACCGGGGGGTATCCGTCCAACCTGGTAGCCCGAACGGCCAGCCCCGGGGCAGCGGTGGACCAGACCGTGGGATGGCAGGCGACGAAAACCACCACAGGTGCGCCGAGATATATCATCGGCGACACGGGCAAAAACACTTATGATACTCATTCTTTTGGCGGTAAACTGAGTTGGGATATCGCCCCGGGCCATAAAGCCGATTTTAATGTGCTCCTGGCCTGGAACGAATATGGCTACGGCGCCTGGAGTACATATTTAAGAAATGTCGCCGATGGTTCCAAGGTGTTCACCGGCACTGCCGGTCTCTCAGGTACCGGACTTAGGTTCACCGGTTTGCGGGAGGGAACTTTCTTGTCGGGGGAAGGACGGGAATATTCTGCCATCTATAACCTGGCGACGGAACACCGGCTTAATGACCAAACCCTGCTGAAGTTCCAGGCAGGTCTCACCGACCAGCCGCACAGCTGGTACACCACCCCCAGTTCCACCAACCCGGCCACGACATACAATGGTGGTCCAGGTGCTGTCAGCAGCAGCCCCAGCAAGGCCTGGAACTTTGAACTGCAGGGGGAGTATCTCTGGGGCAGCAAACAGATCATCACCGGCGGGCTGGTTTACAAGACCGGCGCGGCCTGGTCCAAGGAGTATAACCTGTTGGACTGGCGCAACCCAAGTTCTAAAGCTGACATGATCCGCTTCTCTCAAGGCAAGGACCGGGACGTGGCTTTTTATCTCCAGGATGAGATCACCTGGCACCCGAAATTCAGCACCGTCATCGGCGGCCGCCTGGATTGGTGGCAGACCTATGGCGGCGTTTATCAGGCCATCGCCACTGATCCGGTGGTTTATCAACCTTCCCGGGATAAAACGTCTTTTAGCCCCAAGATCGCCTTTTTGTATCGTCCCTGGGATTATATGTCCTGGCGGGCTTCGGTGGGCACGGCCTTCCGGCCACCCAATGTTTATGAGCTCTATCGCACCTGGCGGTCCTCTACCGGTACTCTTTATCAGGGAAATCCGAACCTGAACCCGGAGACTACCTTATCCTGGGAAATCGGCACAACCATCAAACCCTTTACCGGCACGGTGTTTACCGCCACCTTCTTTGATAATTATGTGGATGACCTGATTTACCGGGTGCCGGACCCCACTGATCCTCTGGGAAGAGACCAGATTTATGCCAATGCCGCCAAGGCGCGGATCTTGGGGGTGGAAATGGAACTGACCCAGAAAGTCAATTCCTGGCTAGATCTCTTCGGCAACATGACCCTGGTGGACCCCCGCATTAAAAAGAACCCTAATAACCCCCAATCTGAGGGAAAAAATATTACCTATGTTCCCAGACAGCAGTTTAATTTCGGCCTGAACGCCAATTACTGGATCTTCAATGCCAACCTCACCGGGCGGTATGTCAGCAAAATTTATGCACGGGATGACAACTGGGACATTAACCGGGGCGTCTATGGCGGCTATGATCCCTTCTTCACCATGGACACCAAGATCTCGGCCCAACCGGTGAAGCATCTGAGACTCTCATTTGCCGTGGATAACATCTTGAACAGGGAGTACTTCTATTTCTACCAGACGCCGGGCCGGACCTATTGGTTTGAGGTCACGGCGAGATATTAAGGGACAGAACCGGATGCCAGGGCGTTACGGGGTGGCAACGGCGGTGGCGGTCTGGCTTCTGCTGCAGTCCGCCGCCGCGCTGGCAGTCACGCCGGAAGTTTTGCAGCCGGCCGAGCGGGTCGTATTATACGAGGCCTATGAGCTGGCTGCAGCCCTTAATCCTTGGGAACGGATCGCCGGTATATCAACCTATGCCCGGGAGAACGACCTCCTGCAGCGGTTGTTGCCGGGCCTGCAGGCCATACCGACACCCGGCTCCGGATTCGTGATTAATATCGAGGCCCTGCTGGCCCTGAAAACCGACCTGGTGGTCACCTGGTCCCGGAAGCCTGAGTCGGTGGAGTTCTTGCGCCGCCATGGCATTGCCGTGTTGGAGATTTATCCCGAGAGTATTGCTGATTTACTGGCGGTATTGCAGCAGCTCGGCCAGGTCTTGGATCGCCAACCCCGGGCCGCCGAAGTGGCCGGTTTAATCAGGCACCACTTGACTGCGGTGCAGCAGTACCACCAGCAGCGGCTGGCCGCCGCGGCACCTCCCCGGGTGGTCTGGCTCTGGGGCAAACCCACCACCATCAACGGCAATCGGGGCGTGACCGCAGACCTGATCCGGATAGCCGGGGGACGCAACCTGGGGGACCACATTAATGGTCTGAACCGGGATATTTCCATGGAGGAGATGGTGGCTTTGGATCCGGAAGTGGTGCTCATCTGGGGTTCGGCCGTTTTCGATCCGGAGACCTTGTACCGGGATCCGAAATGGCAGTCCATCAGCGCCGTGAAAAACCGGCGGATTTTTAAGCTGCCCCGCCAATCCACCTGGTCGCCCCGGGTGGTGGATTTAGCCTGGCTGATGCTCAGGAGTTTTTACCCTGGAGAAGTTATTTCGGAGGAACTGGCTGTTACTATGGATGGCTTTTATCAGGCCGTTTTCGGGATTCCCTGGCCCGGGGAAAGTAAATGAGCCGCACCTGGCTGCGCTGGCTCCTGCTGCTGTCGCCGCTGCCGGCAGCCCTAACGGCCCTGCAGTTCGGCGCCTACCCGATTTCTCCCGGGGAAATCGGCCTGATACTCTGGGGTCCATTCGGAGGGGTGGAACTGCCGGATCATATCATAAATATTTTATGGCAGGTTCGTCTGCCCCGGATTTTCCTGGCCATGCTCGTCGGGATGGCCCTGTCGGCTTCCGGGACCGCGCTGCAGGCCATCTTCCGCAATCCTCTGGTGGATGCCTTTATTCTGGGCCTGTCTGCCGGAGCGGCCCTAGGCTGCGCTCTGTCGGTGGCCTTCTGGCCCGGACTGCCCATTCAAGTGACCGCCTTTCTCTGCAGCCTGTTGGCCGCCTTCCTGACCTTCACCCTGGCCCATACCCGGGGCGAGGTCCCCATTCTGTCCCTGATCCTGGCCGGGGTCATTGTTTCGGCCTTCTTTTCGGCGCTGGTGTCGATGATCAAATTTCTGGTGGATCCCCACAAATTGGCCAGTATTGTTTTCTGGCTGATGGGCAGTCTGTCATTGGCGGATTGGCTGGCAGTGCGTCAGGCCGGTCCCTGGATCGGGCTGGGCTGCTTCCTGATCTGGCTGGGGCGGTGGCGTCTGAACGCCCTATCCATGGGCGACGTCGAGGCCAAGGCCCTGGGAATCGAAGTAAGTCGGGAACGGGGTCTGTTTCTCCTGGCGGCTGCCCTCAGCGTGGCCTCAGCGGTTTCCGTATCCGGCATTATCGGCTGGGTGGGCCTGATGGTGCCCCACGTGGTGCGGATGCTGGCCGGCCCTGACCACCGCTGGGTTGTGCCCCTTTCCATGACTTTGGGAGCAACTTTCCTGGTCCTGTCGGATACTGTGGCCCGGACCTTCACCGGCGGGGAAATCCCCGTGGGCATCATCACTACCTTGGCCGGGGCGCCGTTTTTCATCTTTCTCCTGAAACAGCGCGGCCAGGAGTCCTGGCGGACATGATCGAGGTCGAGAATCTAAGATTGCGGCTTAATGGTCAACCGGTGTTGGAACGGGTCAGTCTCACGGCTCGACCGGGGTCAGTCACTGTTTTATTAGGGCCGAATGGTTCCGGCAAAACTTCGCTGCTGCTCTGCCTCTGTGCCCATTATCGGCCAAGTCAGGGGGAGATCAGGTTATGCCAACAATCACTACCCTCCTTATCATACCGCTCTCTGGCCCGTCTCCTCGCGGTGGTGCCCCAGGATCATAATCCGGTTTTTCCCTATCAGGTGCGGGAGGTAATCCTCCTGGGGCGAATTTCACGGGTGGGCTTCTTTTCCCAACCCACGGGCAGAGATTACGAACTGGTGGAGGATATTCTGGCTCTCCTGCAGATCCAGCATCTGGCTGACAAGCCCTACACCCGCATCAGCGGCGGGGAGCGGCAGCTGGTGCTCATCGGCCGTTGCCTGGCCCAGGAGCCGCAGGTGCTGCTGCTGGACGAACCCACCAATCATCTGGATTTTAAAAATCAATACGCCATCCTGAAACTGATAAAGGAGCTGGCCCGCCAGCGCAACCTCACCTTCCTGATGACTCTGCATGACCCTAATATGGCCTTATTATTTGCTGACCACGTTATCCTGCTGGCAGAGGGCCGCATTGTTTCCCAGGGCCATCCCCTGGAGGTAATTACCCCGGAAAATATGGCGGCAATATATCACCTGGACGTGGAAATGGTGGCTGCCGGCCCGCGGCGCCTGGTGTGTCCGAAAAATATATGATGAATTTTTTACTCTCATTCTGAAACAGTTCAAAGGTAACTTTTAGGGAGGAGCCTGCCCATGGCATCTCAACCTGTTAAGATAGCAGCTATTATGTGGAGCCCGTTTATGGCCACCTTTCTCCAGGGTGCCGAACTCTGTCCGGAGGTGGAGCTGAGTCTCTTCTCCTCCAAGGAATTGGATCAGCAGCCAGAACTGCTGGACCAGTTCCTGGCCAAGGCGGCTCAGGCCGAGGTGGTGTTTTTATATTGGTCCATAGAGTTCTTTTGGGAGGACCTGGGGGCTCGTCTGCGGGAATTATCCGAGGGTAAAATTATTGTCACCACCTCCTATGACCCGGCCAACTGGGGGCGTTACGCCACCGTAGGCCAGGCCGTCAGCGCCAAGGTCTTCAGTTACATTGCCGAGGGCGGGCCAGAGAACTTCAGGCGGATGCTGACATATCTGGCCAGTCTGGTGCAGTCCGACCTATCGATCCAGGAACCGGTGCCCTTCCCCTGGCAGGGGTTGGTGCGGCCGCCGGACCAGACCGTTTATGATTCGGTGGCGGAGTATCTGGCTGCCCATCCCTTTAGCCGGCCGCACACCGTCGGCCTGTATTTCTCCCGCCACAGCTTTACCAACACCGATATGGCCCTGGAACAAGCCTTACTGGAGGCTTTGGAGGCCCAGGGTCTCAACGTTCTGCCGGTCTTCTCCCACAGCAACCCCGATCCGGCGGCCGGGGCCTGGGGGCCCCTGCAGACGGCCCGGCATTACTTTTTTCATCCCGATGGCCGGTCCCGGGTGGACGCCCTGGTCAATCTGCATTACTTTTTCCTGGGCCGGGAGCCCCAAGGGGATGTCTCCGAGACCGGGGTGGCGGCCCAATCTGTGGCACTGTTCAAAGACCTGGATGTGCCGGTCTTCAAGCCCATCTATTCCCACAGCAAAACGGTCCAGGAGTGGGAGGAGGACCCCCAGGGGCTGACCGTGGAGGTCACCTTCGGCATCGCCATGCCGGAATTCGAGGGCTCCATTGAACCAATTATGGTGGGCTGCGTCCACCGCCTCAGTGATACGCGCAGCGACACGGTCTTTGAGGTCCGGGAGGCCATCGGTCCCCGGGTGGCTCATGTGGCCGAGCGCATCGCCCGCTGGGTACGCCTGAGGGGCAAGAACCCGGCTGAACGCAAAGTGGTTTTTGTCTTCCATAAGGACGAATGCGCCGGACTGGAGGCTGGGGTGGGTGGGGCAGGCGGACTGGACTCCGGCGAATCGGTGGTGCGGGTTATGCGCCGTCTCCGGGAACACGGTTACCAGATAGAAAATATTCCGGAATCTGGCGAAGCTTTGATGCAGACCATCCTGGCCAAGAAGGCCATCGCCGAATTCCGCTGGACCACGGTGGAGGAGATCATCAACAAAGGCGGCCACTTGGCTTTGCTGGAAAACGAAAGGTATCTGCAGTGGTTTGACCGCCTGCCGACCAAGGCCCGGCAGGATATTATCGCCGCCTGGGGCGAACCGCCGGGGCAGGAAATGAACGGCGTGCCGCCCAGCATGGTCTACGATGGCAAACTGGTGATCACCGGCCTGAATTTCGGTAATGTGAATATCATTATGCAGCCCAAACGGGGCTGTGCCGGGTCTCGCTGCGATGGCCAGGTCTGTAAGATACTGCATGATCCGGACATCCCGCCGCCGCACCAGTATCTGGCCACCTATATGTATATGGATCGGATCTTCGGGGCCGATGTGATTATCCATGTGGGCACCCACGGTAACCTGGAGTGGCTGCCGGGCAAAGGCGCCGGCCTCTCTGCGGCCTGCTGGCCGGACATCGCCATCGGCACCATCCCCCACCTCTATATTTATAACGCCGACAATCCCGCGGAAGGGGTGGTGGCCAAACGGCGCAGCTACGCCACCCTGGTGGATCATCAGCAGGCGGTGCAGACCACTGCGGATACCTATAATGAGCTCAAGGAACTGGAAGAGCTCCTCAACGAATACCATCGCACCGGCCCCGAAGACAGGGCTCGGGCCCATCAACTGGAACACCTCAT
>VGSX01000180.1 GCA_016874895.1 Deltaproteobacteria bacterium | reverse complement strand
AAACGGGTGGGGCGCCGCCGGGTATAAACGAAGACGCCGGCTGTCCGGCGGCGGCGGCGTCTCAAAGACATAAAGATACACACAGGTGGCTCGCAGGAGACAATCATCGCATGCCGCCCGGCGCTGAACGCAGGTAACCTTTTTCAGGGCGTGACCAAAGGCCCCCCGCAAAGCCGAGCCCTTAAAGGCCGGCAGCAGCAGTTCCTCCTGGCATTCATAGGTGTAGGCCAGGCGAACATAAGGGATCTGGGACCAGAATGACATAGTGCCTCGGAGAGTTGAGATAAATACCGGGATAGCATAAATATGTCCTTCTGGCAACCTCTGGCGCATGTTTGAGAAGAATCTGATTAAATTTTTTAAAGGATAATTGTACAGCCGGATTAGACGTGCGGCTGGCAGCCATCGGTTATAGCCGACCGGCGCCAGCTTTGCAGATTTCCTTCGGCTTGCTATTAAATTTTACTTACAGGGGAAAAAACGATGATATAATGCAGCTACTGAATTTTTCACCCTCTGGCAGGTGGCGATGGGAGCTTCAAATCTTGTCGAATCTATGAGACTTCTGTTTCTCGTGATCGTCGGCCTCGGGGTGATGCTGGGCTTGATCCGGATCAAGGCCCTGCCCAAAATTTTTTTCCGCCTGCTCATTGTACCCATCATTATCGGAGTTTTTTATACCCTCGGCCTCCAGCACTGGCAACAGTTGCCGTCTTTTTACCAACAGCTGGCCCTGATTATCTTACTGCCCGTCGGTTTGGCAGTTACTTTGCGGATTATTTTAGGGGCCGACCTGTTCCGGGAAATTCTAGGTAACTTCCTTTACGATATCTTTAAAAATCTTTTTCTGGCCTTATGCCGTCTCCTGGCGAATCTTGTTACGTTTCCACTGAGAGTATTCCGATATTTTATGAGGAGGTAAATTCTCATGGTTGATGGCTGCAAACCGCGGCCTGGGTGGCTGTTCCTGTGCCTGATAGGCCTGGTAGTTTTGGGAAGCAGCGGCTGCTCCCGGACAGCGCCGCCCGAGTCCTCGCGTCTGGCCGACAAGGTTTCGCTGAGCCTGGAAAGACCGGCGCCGACGCCGGGTATGGACGTCTTTTTACTGTTGGACGAATCTGGCAGCATGCTCGGCCCCCATGGCTCCGATCCCGGTGGAGTCCGTTACGAAGCGGGAAAATACCTGATTCAGAACCTGCTGGTCAAGCGGGCCGTCTCAGAGGCGCCGCACCGACTGGCCGTGATCCATTTCGCCACCCAGGCTTGGAGCCGGCCCCTCATCGAGGTGCAGCCCGGCAATGCCGAGGCCATGCTGCAGCAGTTAAGCCCTCCTGGCGCCCTCGACGCCAGGGCCATGCGCCAATTCACTAACTTTCAATCGGCCTTCCAGGAGATACAGCGCCTGGCCGTTCAGGTCTCCGCCGATAAAATTCCCCGGCGGCAGGTGATCGTGCTGTTCACCGACGGCCGACCTGATGATGCCAGGCAATTACCTCCCCCGAAATATTTTGCTGAAATTGCGGCTCTCGTCCGGCGGGAACTGCCCAAGGCGGAAATTTACATCGTCGGCTTTGAAAATACCAATTTGGGCCATAAGAATTTCAGCCAGACGATTCCAGACTGGCAAGGACTGGCGGGTCAGAAAAACGTTTTGACCATTTACCGCATGCCCGACCTTTACACGACCTTTAATGATACGTTGCGGCGGGTTTTTGAAATTCCGGAGGTGAAGCCGGTCAAGGTCCAGGAGGAAACCACCTTTGAGGTGCAGCCGTATTTAGACTATCTGGAATTTCATATTTTTTATGACCCCCGCCTGGACCTGGCCATCATCCGCCCCGATGGTTCCCTGTTGAAAGATAACGATCCCGGCCTCTCGAAAATACCCGGGGAAACTTACGACATCGTGCGTATCGAAGACCCGGCGCCCGGCGTCTGGAGGTATCGCATCGTCCAGGGGGGGGGCACGGTGACTGTTTTGAATAACCTCATTCCTTTCCGCCTTTCCCTGTTACAGCCGGGAACCTTCTGGCCTTTGGGTCAGGATATGCATCTTAAGGCGGAATTTAAAAAAGCGAATGGCCAGGAAATCAAGGAAAATCCTGATTACCCCCTCGGTTTTATGGCCAGGCTGATCAGTCCCAGCGCCGAGGAGATCTCCCTGGATTTTCCCAGGCAGGGCAAGGTCGGGGAGGTTTATTACAGCCATAAAACCGTGCAGCCCCTGGAAGCCGGTGAGTATACGATAATTCTGACAGTGAAGGGCGGGGAGCGTTTTCATACTTCGCATACGGTAAAAACCATGGTGCAGGCCGCCCCCTACCTGGAAATAGAGACTCCCCGGCCCCTCGGCACCCTGGGCCGCAGCCCCGAACTGAGCGTGGCCGCAACGGTCAGGCGCGAGGGCAGGGAAACTGATCCGGCCGCAGAATTCACGGAACATCCCAACTACCTCATTTTAGCGAAGCTTATTTCCTCCCCGGATCAATCTCCCGGGCAGACCATCTGGCTGAGCCAGGACTCCCATACAAAAAATCTCTTCCGGGGAAGGTTACCTCAGAGATGTTGGGCTCCGGGCCATTATCAAGTGTTGTTCAAGCTGGTGGGTACGCCCCGGGCGCCCTTTGCCCTGGCCGAGGGCGCTTCCCGGACGCAAGTGGTGGATTTTTATGTATCGTCCGCCTGGCCATGGACAACTCGTCTGTATTATGCGGGGTTGGGCACTGTCACCGCAGCAGGGTTGTGGCTCCTGGTCGTCCTGGTCTGGCTGCTGCGGGCTCCTAAAATAAGCGGCAGCCTCACCGTCGACCGAGGTGACGGCATCACCAGGAGTTTCAATCTTTACAATAAAGGTGTCATCTGGCCGAAAACCCTGGCCGGTTTTACCCCTGAGGACGGCCCTCGGCAACAACCCTTGCAGTTCTGGGCTCGGGCCGTGGGTCCGGAGCGACTGGGTGTGTATATCGGCGGCTGGGCTTCTTTGTGTAGTTTGGGCCTGATCAAAGAAAAAGGTTGGTTCCTCTCCCGGGACCAGCAGCAATCGTACCGTGATCATTATACTATTATGTTTTCTTAATATTCAGGGAGAAAAACCATGCCGAATGTCTTCTGTCTGATTGGCGTTGGCGGCACCGGCCGGGGTGTCTTGAATCATGTCAAGTATGAATTGGAACAGAGTTTTGGGGGAACGGAAAAGGCCCGCACGGTGTTGCTGGCCATCGATGGTCCGCCGGCCCCTAGCCAATATGCCCTGCCCGGCCAGTATGAGATCGACTGCAGCCCCGGTTCCCCGGAATTCTATCAACTGCAGAACCAGATGAATCCGGCCGGAGTCATTCGTCGGATTGCCAGAAAGACACTGCAGCCTGGGGACGAATATGTTGCCGCCTGGTTATCGCCGGAAGAAGCCGCCAAAATTCCCACCCAGAATATTGAACCCGAAGCTGGTTTCGGCGGCCAGCCTACTCCTGGACATGCCTATGTCTCCCTCGACGCGGGAGGCCTTAAATATGCCTTACAGAGAGTGTATCATCAGGCCCTCGGGATTTTAAGGGGACAGATCGGGGATGACCAGCATAAACAAGGACAACAGGTAATCGTCTGCCTGATCGGCTCCCATTCGGGTGGGACCGGCTCCGGCCTGCTCTGGGATATCGGGCATCTCCTGGCCGAGTTGATTTATCCCAATAACGATCTGCTGTTTTGCTTTATACCGTGGGGCAAGAGCTATCATAAACTTCATTCCAGTGATGTAGCCCGAATGGAGAGTGATGCCAAAAATTTTGCCGGTCTCCTGGCCGGCCTCCGTTTTATGCATGCAGATAATCAGTATGGAACGTACGTGGCCTACAACGATCAGAATAAACTTCTCTCGCCTCAGTTGATTTCGGTACCTTTTTTTATTGACGGCGACGGCCAGGGCGTAAAAATCAACAATGCGGCGCCTCAGGTAGGTGTGGTGCCTGTCATCGCCGATTTTTTGGTTAGCCTGATAAAAGACGATTCAGCTGCAGGTGGTCTCTCCCAGAATTATATCAATTGGGCCCTGACGTACATGGGTTTAGTTAAGAAATCCGAGAAATTTGCTACCCTGGGCAGTTATTCCATCCGCTTCCCTCAGTTAGAAGTTCTGGAAACCTTTGCGTATAAATTTACCTGTGAACTCTATCAGGAAATTCTCAATCCTACCCAGGTGTCAGCTAGCCAAGGAGATACCGAGGCTCGTCAATTAGTGAATCTGATAACCTTCACGCAGATGCTGGGCGACCCCACCCATGCTCCCCTACATCACACCACTAATGTTAATTTTCCCGGTGATAACGTTGTTAATCTTGGCAGTTATATCAGGGTCGGACACCACGACCCCATCCCTCCGGCCCTTCCCCCTTTGGCAGAGATGATTAAATTGGGCTGGCTCTTCATCCGTAAGAGCGACCAGGATGTGATCGACGAAGCCGAGCTGGCCATGGGCAATATCAAAAATCAAGTAGGGAAATTTCTGGGCAAGCAGGAGACACGAATCTTTACCGCTTTTAGACATAAACTTGATGAAAAACTTTTAGATCTGTTTTACCATCGGGACGCCGAAAAATGGCGGCCCATTACCCTGCAGGAAAATCCCCGCAGTATTATCATGGCCCGGGATTTCCTGCGCAGTCTTGATATCATGGGAAGGGCATTTCAAGACTATGTGGAAGAGCAGTTTAAGACATCCTATTTTCCGGATGGGCCGACCCAACCTGACCTCATTGCTAAACAGCAGAGCCTGGTGGACGCCAAAAAGAGAATCATGCATGCATCTTCCGGTAAGGTAAAGGCAGAACAAGAAGATTTCCTGCAAGAGGCCACAACGTTGTTACGCTATCAGGTCTGGCAGATGTACTTCGAGGGGGTTAAAAATATCCTCCGGGAATTAAACTCCTACATCAATTATCTCTGGCAGATGATCGGTGATGAAGCCGATGGTTGGGTAAAACTACTAGCCAGCTATTACAATGAGATGAATCTGCAGTACACCAAAGAGCTTAGCAAACGTCAGGAATTTTGTAGAGTTCACCTACGCCAGTACCTGCCAGATCCAGGCGGTGCCGCAGAAGAACAGCTCTTTGAGGAAGAGGGCGAGCCGGTGCTTCAAGCTCTCCTCGGCCAGATGAGTTGGACCCTGGCTATCGATGAAAATGCCCCGGAGGAACATCGTGTCACTATTATCCTTAACTCACCGAAGGTAGAGGGTTTTAGATACGCCCCCCCGGCCAGGCATGTTGTGGATAAGGCTACTAATCAAAGAGTTGCAGTGGGAATTTATGATCCGAACGAACATGTGGTCTATGCTCGACAAAAGCTGCGGGACCGATTGGCCAGGATCAATCTCTGGAAAATCATGGAATTAGATTTCCGCTATGATTGGCTTGCTGAAAAGAAAAAAATCTACAGTCGGCTGCCTCTGCCTGAGGCAAGACAACTTAGAAAAGATTATGTCAAAGATGTCGTTGATAGATTGATCACCCAGACAGCCCCTTTGCTGTCGCTGGAAAGTAATCCAGTTCGACCCGAAGGTATTTTTATGGGTGACTTTATCCAACTCGGCAATGAGGCAAACCTGGATCAACAGCCACCAGAATTCACTGATCAAGGAAGAGAACTAGCCCATTGGTTGGCTACTGATCTGCATATCCGCCTGAGCACTATTCCCGGATTAAAAAATATGAGTCACCCAACTTTGCGACATGAGCTCCGCGCCCTAGTGGGATATTTTAGTTTTCCTTTCAATGATTGGAAATATTTTCATAGCGCCAAAACTGCTTACATTCATTATCATCAAGACCCCAACAAGGTTCTGATCAATATTTATCGGCCGGAACAAAATGCCCTCAAAATCCGCCAGGCCATTCACGCCAAGCTGGATCATAGTTTCCAGGATCTGTTAGACCCCAGCGTCACCTTCCTTCTGGAAGATTTAGAAATTTTTGAGAAACTAAGCCTTTGCCATCTCCTTAATCTCATACCCCAAAAGCGTTTTGGAGAACGATTAGATGCAGCGGAGGAATACTATCTCAACCATCAAACCGGCATTATTAAGTTGGCCACAAAACAGGATCTGAGGGGTTTATATCACATCGTCTGCCGCCAGGCTTTTATCAACAAAGCCGGAAATCTGGAGTCAAATCAGGTTATTCAAAATATGGTGATAGAATTATGGTCCCAGGAAGAAAAAAACAACCTCGCTGATTTGGCAGGATTCCTGGCTAATCTGGAAAAGCAGGCTTACAAGGTGCAATGCACTCCGGATCAATGTGGCGACATGCATTCAGACCACTTTGAGATGGCGGTTAAGGCCATTATCTTGGCCTACGTGGATCGCGTTCGACATCATCGCAATATAATAACTTAGATATCTTTTCGATGCACAAGGCTTTGAAAATGAGCGTTTTCACCATGTTCTACCTGATGTTGAGGTTTTCATGCAGTCTGCCAGAGTTATAAAAAACACTGACTCTCAGGAAGTTGCCGTCGTCTTTGCCATCCGTCTGCACAGCATGCACATCACGCCCCTGGAAGAGCGCCACAATTATGAGTTCTTTGTTAAAAACCTGCTCACCCGGCAGATGGACTTTATTCACGCCCTCCATGAATTGCCGCCGAGCTGTGCGGTGGAACTGCGGTATCTGTATGATCCCCGGCAGCCCAACACCCTGAGCATTTATTTTCTGGCGCAGGCTTCCCACTCAAAGCGGGCCGCCGCCCTAAAACAGGCGGCGGAACTAGAACATTACCTGCTGCATCTCCTCATGGTGAATAATCACTTGCACGAATTTCACCTGGTCAAGAATGCTCGCCAACTGCGCTCCTTGAGTCAGCCGTTTGCCTTCCGGCACATCGTGGAGATTCACCGCCGGGAAGACCTGATTTCCCTGGATACGGTCCGGTTTAAACCCAAACGGCTGGGCTTTCTTCATGGTCCGGAGGAGGTCCGACTGCCGACCGGTTCGTCCTCCCCGGTGTATTATGTCTTTCCCTATTTTCCCCACTCCGGAAACATGGAAAGGCTCTGCAACATGCTTTCTCTGCAGCCGCACCCCTGCCTGGTCAGCATCTGCCTCCGCCCCTACCGGCTCACCCTCGCCGATGAGAATTTCCTCACCGAGCGGTTGAAAGTCTGTGAAAAATACGCCCAGCTGACCCTGGACGGCCATGGCGAGGTCAGGATCATGGAGGCCTATTTAAAAAACCAGGCCCAGGCCCTCCATAAAGAGTGCGACAAAGAATATCTCCAGCTTCTGGACGCCGCCTTTCTGATCAAAGTCCAGCTCGCCTCCACTCATCCCCTCCGACCGGAACTGATCAATATGGTGGGCACCACCATCACCGAACACTCCGGCGTG
>VGSX01000179.1 GCA_016874895.1 Deltaproteobacteria bacterium | reverse complement strand
ACCGGGGGCAGGAAATCCCGGAAGCGCTTTTGCGACAGGCCAAACAGGACGGTTTTGCCGACCGTTACCTGGCCAAACTCCTGGAAGTCCCGGAGGAGAGAATACGGCAGCACCGCCTGGCCCTGGGATTAAAGGAGGCCTGGGAGCCGGTGCCGGTGAGCGGCGTGGAAAATGCCTCTTATTATTATTCCACCTACAACGCCCCGGATCAGGCGCCGGTCAGCAGCCGGCGCAAGGTCATGGTCCTGGGGGGCGGGCCTAACCGCATCGGTCAGGGCATCGAATTCGATTACTGCTGCGTCCATGCCGCTTTTGCCCTGCGTGACGAAGGCTTCGAATCCATCATGGTGAACTGCAATCCCGAGACTGTGTCCACGGACTACGACACCTCGGATAAACTCTATTTCGAGCCCCTCACCGTGGAAGACGTGCTGAGCATTTATGAAAAAGAAAAACCCGAGGGCATGATCGTCCAGTTCGGGGGCCAGACCCCGTTGAACCTGGCCAATGAACTGGCCGCCGCGGGCGTGAATATCTTAGGGACCACCCCAGACATCATTGACCTGGCCGAAGACCGGGACCGTTTCCGGCAGATGATGGCCCGCCTGGGCATCCCCCAGCCGGAATCGGACATGGCCGCAGACCTGGAAGAAGCCTTGGAGGTGGCCCACCGTCTGGGTTACCCCCTCATGGTCCGCCCCTCCTATGTGCTGGGGGGGCGGGCCATGGAGGTGATTTATGACGACACCATGCTGCAGCGCTACGTGGCCGCGGCGGTCGGGGTGAGCCGGAAACGGCCTATTCTTATGGACCGGTTTCTGGAAAACGCCATCGAAGCCGAGGCCGACGCAGTCAGTGACGGTGAAGATGCCTTCGTGCCCGCAGTCATGGAGCACATCGAACTGGCGGGCATTCATTCCGGCGATTCGGCCTGTGTCATCCCCCCCATCAGCATTCCCCCCAAGCACTTGGAAACGATCTACGAATATACCCGCCGCATCGCCATGGAACTCAAGGTGGTGGGCCTGATGAATATCCAGTACGCCATCGCCCAGGACACGGTGTATGTCCTGGAAGCCAACCCCCGGGCCTCCCGCACCGTGCCCCTGGTGTCCAAGGTCTGCAACATTCCCATGGCCCGCCTGGCCACCCAGCTGATGTTAGGCAAAAAGCTGGCTGATCTGAACCTGAAGCCGAAGCTCATTCCTCATTATGGGGTAAAAGAAGCGGTATTCCCCTTTAACATGTTTCCCGAAGTGGACCCGCTCCTGGGACCGGAGATGCGCTCCACCGGAGAGGTGCTGGGAATGGCCGACTCCTTCGGCGCGGCCTATTACAAGGCCCAGGAAGCAGCCCAGCAGACTCTCCCCCAGGAGGGAACGGTACTGCTCACCGTGGCCAGACAGGACCGCCCGGCCGTCCTGGAGGTAGCCCGGCTCTTTGCCTATCTGGGCTTTCAGCTCAGGGCCACCGTGGGCACCCACGCCTTCCTGGCCGATAACGGCATAGCCGCGGAACCCATCCTCAAGATGCACGAGGGCCGGCCCCATATCGTGGACTATATAAAAAGCAGGGAAATTAATCTGGTCATTAACACCCCCAGCGGCAAATTGAGCCAGCACGACGACTCCTATATCCGTAAGGCGGCCATTACCTATAAAGTACCCTACATCACCACCCTGGCCGGGGCCCTGGCCGCAGCCCGGGGCATTGCCGCCAGCCGCCAGGGCCGCGGGCAGGTGCGGTCCCTGCAGGAATATCACGAGGAAATTAAATAAGGGGGCATTTCGGCATTCCTTTGTTTCTGATAGAATTTTATCGTGAAAATCCCGCTGAAGGGGCAGGCTCCCGAGACTGCCCGATGAAAATATTTTCATAACCGGGGGCCCTGTTTATTAAAACTTCCCCTGACCCATTTAGAAAAGGGGAAAAAGGCGGACTCTTTAAAATCCCCCTTCATCCTGTCATGAAAAATTCAAGGTTCAAGATACAAAGCATTATAGGGCGTGTCGTGCACGCCATTTCCATGCGACCAAGGGCCGCCCAAGATTACTTTTCACGCTTTACGAGTGGGCCACCGGCCCATGAGGAACTGGTTGTCGAGTTGTACTCTGGAACCCAATGTTCCGCCAAGCTTTGCTTGGCCACCTGTTTTGCGGAGTAGTTGTTCATGAAAGCCGTGCAGGACAATTGCGGAATTTTCGCCATCTACGGACCGGGGCCGTGCGCCTGGGAAATTTTTCAGGGCATTGATTTTCTGCAGCACCGGGGCCAGCAGTACTGCGGCATCGCCACCTATGATGATGGAGTACACCAGGTCACCCATCACGGCAAGGTTCTCAATACCTTCACTGACCAGGAACTGGACAGTCTGCCGGGACGCTGGGGCATCGGCCACGTCAGCCTCAAAGAGCGGCAGCCCGTGAAGTGGCAGTCCAGCCTCGGGGAGATCGCCGTGGCTTTCAGCGGCAACCTCATCAACGCCAAGGCCTTAAAAGATGACATGATGAGCCGCGGCAAGGCCTTCTGGCGGGGCTATCATGTTGAAATAATAGCTAAATTAATTTTAGAAGAAAAAGATCCGGTGAGTGGTATCGCAGGATTGGCCGAAAAAATCATAGGGGCCTATTCCCTGGTGGTCCTGACCCGGGAGGGCATCTACGCGGCCCGGGACCTTTTCGGCCTCCGTCCTCTGATTCTGGGGCATGGCCCCGGCAGGTATATTGTCTGCTCCGAGTCCCGGGCCCTGCACAATCTGGGATTCGAGATTGTCCGGGATGTTCGCCCAGGGGAAATCGTCCTCCTGGATCATCGGGGCTGCACCACGGTGAGGCAGCTTCCCTCTCCCCGGAGCGCACATTGCGCCTTTGAATGGGCCTACACCGCCAGCCTGGACTCCGTCATCGACGGCCTGCCGGTGCTCCAGGCCCGGTATAATCTGGGGGCCCGTTTATCCCAGCGGGACCAGGAGGAAGGCGGCGTCCAAGCCGATCTGGTGGCCGCGGTCCCCATGTCCGGCATCGCCCACGCCATCGGCTACCACATGCATTCCCGCCTCAATTATCAGGAAGTTTTTCTTTACAACCGCTATGCCGATCGCAGCTACACCCAGGCCACCCAGGTGGCCCGGGAAAAAATGGCCAAACGCAAGTTGGCGGTGCTGCAACACGCGGTGAAGGGTAAAAGCATTATCCTGTGCGACGATTCCATAGTCCGGGGGACCCAGATTTACAATAAGGTGCATGAATTGAAACAGGCCGGGGCCAGAGCGGTGCACGTCCGGGTGGCCTGCCCGCCCCTGATGTACCCTTGCGACTTCGGCATCTCCACCCGCACCTACGAAGAACTCATGGCCCGGAAATACTTGTTCCGCGGCGACATCATCACCCTGGAACAACTCCGGGACCTGGAGGGCTGGGTAGCAGCCCATATCGGCGCCGATTCGGTGAAATACAACAGCCTGGAGGCCTTCGTGGCCGCCCTGCAACTGTCCCGGGACGATCTCTGCCTGAAATGCTGGGACGGCAAACGCCCCATGGGGGACTAAGCTGGTTTCCGGTTTTTCGTTTTTAAAAAAATCTCGTGGCGACTCTGTTATGAATTCTGGGTTCTCATTTTATGTTGCTGCAGGCATTTCTCGGTTAATTACCGGTTCCTCAGCACTGCAAACTGAAAACCGCATCCCATAAAAGGACATGGAAAAAAACCCGCCATCCCAGATCGGTATGCTGCTGCGGCAGTCCCGGGAGGCTGTCGGGATGAGCCAACGGGCCCTGGCCCAGCAGGTAGGGTTGGATGTCAGCTACATCAACCGTCTGGAGAGCGGCGAACGCCGGCCCCGGCGCCAGACGCTGCTGAAGCTGGCCTCGGCTTTGGGTATTACGGGCCAGGAACTGGATAACTTGTTTATGGCCGGCGATCTGGCCCCCATGCCTCTGTTAGCCGGTCTCAGCGCCCCAAAAGGTCAGGACACCGCGGTCTCCCGGATCGGCGAGAGCGCACCGGCCCACGATTTGGAGGCCGTTTCGCTCTGGAACAAACTGGAGGCCATCGGCTTGGATGAGGGGAGCATCCGTCGTCTTCTCCAGGCCATGGAGTCTGCCGAGGCTCAAACCCGCAACCTGGCGGCCGCGGCCATTTCCTCGACCTTAAAAACCATGGCCACATTCTTAACGGCGCCAGTGCACCGGGCCGTTATTCCGGCCGCGGGGGGGCAGCACCGCCTCTTAGCCTTTCATATTATGCAGCGCCTGCTGCTGCAGACGATGGCGGAGGCGGCATCCGCAGGTATCTGCCAGTTCATGCTGATCCTGGCCCCAGGCACCGCCGAGGCCCTCCACCGCCCCCTGCAGATCGCCCTGGATCTGGCCGCCGCGCCCCGTTTTACGGTGGATTTCTGCGTCCAAAGCGCCCCCCGGGGGCTGGGGGACGCAGTGCTGCAAGCCGCCTCCTGGGTGGGAGAGGAAAATTTCCTGGTTCTCTTGCCGGATGAGATGCTGGACCGGCGGTATTCCCGGGATATGCCCAGAGAATTGCAGCACATGAGCCAGGTTTTTGCACAGCTCCACCATGCTCCCTTATTCGCCGTGGAGCCGGCGCCCAAATCCAGACTTCTCCAAGGCGGCGTGGTTCGCCTGGGGGCAGAGACAGCTCACCCGAGAGTTTTCCTGGTGGACGAACTCAGGGAAAAACCGGCGCCCCAGCATCCCATCAGTGAAATACCCTCCTCCCGGTCCATCGTCGGCCGGTATTTTCTGAGGCCGGAGATATTTCAGACCTTGGATTTTTTAAAAAACCGGCATACCCACCTCCTGGAGTTGACCGATGCCCTTGAGCATCTGCGCCAACAGCGAACAGAGATTTACGCCTACGAATTGAAGACCTCCCGCCGCGACCTGGGCGGAGTGATTGAACGGGCCGAAGACATGCTCGGGGAGCTCTAACTCACCGTTCTGCGAAATGCCCTGGGGCGGTCCAAACAGTCTGACTCAAATTCAACCGCAAGTAAAATATAGTAATGCGATAACAATAGGTTGAGAAGTAAAAAAATGTTTGGCACTACAAGGCTTACCGAAAGTGATGCGGCCTCCTGGAAATAAAGGCGAAACCGCCTCATGGGTGATGTGATCCGGTAAAGGGGCCACCAGCCCCTTGAATCCTATGAGGAATTATCCCCTTTAAGGGTTGCTTTACGCCCTAATCTTTGGGAAAAGATTTCTGGAAAAGAATGGACCCAATATGGATAGCGATAATCCCAATCTTCCAAAGTTACTTAAACCAGCAGAGTTATCGGACCACCTGGGGGTTCCCAAGCCCACCATTTATTCCTGGGTCAGGCATCTGGAACATCCGTGTGCGACGTAAAGTCGCTTAAGTATCTGTTTCGATTTAATTTTGAGGGCGAAACCAGGTGTGCCGTCACCTGGGGCTCACTGGTAACTTAGGGATGAAGTAATTCACCCTTTGGTAGCTTCCAGGACAACTGTACCCCGCCTTATGGCTAAGCAGACCCGTGAGGGAAAGCTGAGAACTGTTAGCACCAAACGGTGAGGAGGCAGGCCCGAAGAGGTATGGTCAACATGAACTAAACGCTTCGCGTGGTAGATAAACCCAATGCCGTTGACTTAAGACCATTTGTTGGCCCATTTGCCATGACGGCTTTTTGATTTCCGGGGGAATTTCCGTCCATGACGGGGACGGTATGTTCTCCAGGATATTTCTGCCAGGCAGCGTCGGCACAGTTCTTGGCATTGTTCCAGGGTTTCGGCCAGAAATATTCGGTCAAGATACCTGGCTACGGCGATTAAGGCAGCTTTCGTTTCCAGGTTCTCAACGGGCTTATGGTGTTGTTGAGCTGCCTCCAGCATCATGATTCTGGTAAGGATATAGTAGAGATAAGTCGATAAGAGTTCCTGGTCGATAAATTGCACGTTCTTGCCCCGGAAATCTTCGGCTCTGAGGTGCTCCTTGATGGCTTTGAAAAATTCTTCCTCCTGCCAGCGGCAGTGATAAAGATTTCTCAGGGCTCGGAGCGGATATTTCTGCCGGTTCGTCAGTGTGGTAATATAAACGGCGGTTTCTTTGGAATCTGGCAGGGCTACAACCACAATCCTCACAGTTAGAGGTTGATAATCGGCTTCAGGGTTTGCTTTGACCAAGGCTTTGGGAGGGTGCAGGGTGATTTTCCCATCCCGTTTTCTTCGGGCGAGGAAATCCCGGGCTTCCTGAAACATGCCGTCTTTAGGTAACCGAATAAGGAAATCAACACCTTGGTTGATAATGGCATGACACATCCGATACCCTGGATACCCCCGGTCAAGGATCAGGAGGTCTCCCGGCCCCAGTTCCTGGATTAACTCCAGGGCCATCTCCCGCTCTGAGGTATTGAAAGGTGCTCTCATATAATTGACCGGTATTTTGGCCAGGACATCAAAAAGCACCCCGGTGATCATTTGGGGAAAATGCGCCTGGTGGGGTCCATCAAAATATTCCGCCAGTTCGTCACTGTCGGGAAGGTTCTTTTTGGTACCATCAATGGCATAAACCCGGGACCCATTCCAGGTGAGCTTTTCTTGCTTGCTGGCTAAAGATTGAGCATATTCAACTGCTTCGGCGAACAGAAGCTGGCAGACCCGAACCGGAATTTTCTTTCTGGCCCGATGGCAAGCTGCTTTGTCGGGGGGCTTGATGACCTCCTGGCCGGAAAAGGCGAGACCCGTTTCCGAGAAAAATCGGTCAACGACTTTTTGGTATCCGGAGATTATCAGTCAAGACGAAAAATATAAGTTAAATTAGCCTATTGACTTTTTTTGCCGTCACTACAGGGTGGAGTCTTGCAGATCGTGGTGTTGAGGCGTGGGTACCCCCAGGGCTTTAAAGAGATCGAGTTGTTCGGGTGTTGGCGGAATGAGGCCTTCGAACTTTTTGCCATTGATTCGGGCCTGCACCGTCCGGTTCAGAGCAAGTTTCTCCAGCACCCTTTCCGGCGAGGTGAAGATTTTGGCCTGATGTAAACGGGACCGCATGAGGCGGTGCAGTTGCAGGGCCATGACACAGATGAAAATATGAGCCCGGATACGAGTGCTGGTCCGAAGATACATGACGCCACTATATCATGGCGATCAATGATGTCAATATACAATGACAATAAATCTATCAAAAAGCATATGCCGACACTACAGGTTTCGGCTTTTCGGCACCTAACCCACTGAATTCATTCACCGTCAACCGGGATTTTTGGAATTTACTGATAATCTCCGGGAGCTCCTTTCAATACCTCAGAGCGGGAGATGGCCCTGGAGTTAATCCAGGAACTGGGGCCGGGAGACCTCCTGATCCTTGACCGGGGGTATCCAGGGTATCGGATGTGTCATGCCATTATCAACCAAGGT
>VGSX01000178.1 GCA_016874895.1 Deltaproteobacteria bacterium | reverse complement strand
GCATGCAGCAGGCCCTGGCCGACGCCAAGCTCAGCCCTGATGACGTGGACCATATTAATGCCCATGGCACTTCCACGCCTTTGAACGACGCCTCCGAGACCATGGCCATCAAAAAGGTGTTCGGCCCCCGGGCCTATAAAATTCCCGTTAGCGGCACCAAGTCCATGACCGGCCACCTCCTGGGGGGCGCCGGGGCAGTGGAGGCCATCATCTCTATTCTCAGCCTGGTCCACGGTATCGCGCCGCCCACCATTAACTACGAAACCCCTGATCCGGAGTGCGATCTGGATTACGTCCCCAACCAGGCCCGGCAGGCGCCTATCAATGTCGTGATGTCCAATTCCTTCGGTTTCGGCGGCACTAACGCCGTATTAGTATTTAAGAAATTCCTCGGTTAGAACCCATGGAAACCATTTTTCTCGGCTGCGACCACGCCGGTTTCAGCTTAAAGCAGAATATCCTGGCCTTCTTAACTAACATGTCTGTCCAGGTGCGGGATTTAGGGAGCGATCATGGGGACGCCTCGGTCAACTATCCGGAATATGCCCACAAGGTCGTCCGGGCCGTGCTGGCTAATCCGGGCAGCCGGGGTATCCTGATCTGCGGCACCGGTCTGGGCATGTCCATGGCGGCTAACCGTTTTCCCGGGATCCGGGCCGCCCTCTGCCAGGAGATCTATACCGCCAGAATGAGCCGCCTGCACAATGACGCCAACCTCTTAGTCATGGGCGGCCGCATCGTCGGCCCCGGGCTGGCCCAGGAGATCGTGCTCACCTGGCTCACCACGCCTTTCGAGGGCGGGCGCCATCAGCAGCGGCTCGAGTTAATAGAAACTCTGTCAAACCAGTCTTTAGAATATCCTGAAGGTGACCCTACATGAGTTCGTTGGCCCAGATTGACCCCGAGATCTACGCCGCCATTCAACAGGAAGAGCAGCGGCAGCTCACTAAACTGGAACTTATTGCCTCGGAGAATTTTGTCAGTCCTGCGGTTCTGGAGGCCCAGGGGTCGGTGCTGACCCATAAATACGCCGAAGGCTACCCCGGACGGCGCTATTACGGCGGCTGCGAATACGTGGATATCGCCGAATCCCTGGCCATCGAGCGGGTTAAGCAGTTATTCGGGGCCGATTATGCCAATGTCCAGCCCCACTCCGGCACCCAAGCCAATATGGCCATTTATTTCGCCTTCCTGCAACCCGGGGACGCTATTCTCGGGATGGATCTGGCCCACGGCGGCCATCTGTCCCACGGGGCCCCGGTAAACTTTTCCGGCCAGCTTTATAAAGCTCTTTTTTATGGGGTTAAAAAGGGGACCGGGGAGATCGATTTTGAGGGGATCGAAGCCATCATGCAGGAACACCGGCCCAAGATGCTGGTGGCCGGGGCCAGCGCCTACCCCCGCACCATTGATTTTGAGCGGTTCGCCGACTTGGCCAAACAATATGGCGCCTACCTGATGGTGGACATTGCCCACATCGCCGGGCTGGTGGCCGTCGATCTGCATCCGTCTCCGGTGCCGATGGCCGATTTTGTCACCTCCACCACCCATAAAACCCTGCGGGGCCCCCGGGGCGGTCTCATCCTGGCCCGGCAGCAGGAAATCGAGCTCAAGGGAAAAAAGCAATCCCACGCCGAGAGACTGGACTATTACCTCTTCCCCGGCATCCAGGGCGGACCCCTGATGCACACCATCGCTGCCAAGGCCGTGGCCTTTCAGGAGGCTTTGCGGCCATCTTTTAAACGCTACCAGCAGCAGGTAGTGGTCAACGCCCGCACCCTGGCCGAAGAATTTCTGCGCCACGGCTATCATCTGGTAACCGGCGGCACCGACAACCACCTCCTCCTCCTGGATCTCAGCGATACCGGGATCACCGGGCAGGCCGCGGAGATAGCCCTTGATAAAGCCGGGATCACCGTCAATAAAAACCGTATCCCCTTCGATCAGCAGTCCGCCAAGGTCACCAGCGGCATCCGGATCGGCTCGCCCGCCCTGACCACCCGGGGGATGAAGGAGCCTGAAATGCGGCAGGTTGTCCACTTTATTCACCAGGTGCTCTCTGCGCCCGCTGACGAGGCTAAACTAAAGAGTCTCAAGGAACAGGTGAAAGAATTCTGCCGCAGCTACCCGCTCTTTGCCACCGAATGGTACTGTGATTAGGAGGTCCGCAGGAGACCGGCGTGCGCTGTCCCTACTGCCGCAGCACCAAAACCCGGGTGGCCAATTCACGGCTGAGTCGGGAGGCCGACGCCATCCGCCGGCGCCGGGAGTGCCTGGATTGTAAACGCCGCTTCACCACCTATGAGAAGGTGGAGGACATTACCCCCCTGGTGATCAAAAAAGACGGCCGCCGGGAGGCCTTCAACCGCAGCAAGATCTACCAAGGCATCAAGAAAGCCTGCGAAAAACGGCCCATCAGCATTGACGACATCGAGCAGTTCCTGGACGGCCTGGAGCGGAAGCTGCAGGAGTCCGGGCTCAAAGAAGTCCCCTCCACCCACATCGGCGAACAGGTGATGAACCAACTGAGGCGCTGGGACGACGTCGCCTATGTCCGCTTCGCCTCGGTGTACCGCCATTTCAGCGATATCACCGAGTTCATGGAAGAGATCAAAAACCTGGCCGCCACCAAAGGGAACAAGGAAAGTGCCTAACCCTCAAAAAGTTACCGATTCATAGGCGTTCAGCTTTCAGCAAAAACAATGGGTTAGGCAAACTAATCGAGAAACCAGCGATCTGCCTCCGGGGAATAACTATTTGAATTTAAAGCATCAGCTGACCGCTGAACGCTTACACCGATTCTTTGCCCCACGGCCTGGTTGGCCGTACTATTGTTCTCGTAAACCTAAGGAAATAAAACCCCAAGGTTTTCTGGTGAAACATCTGTCCCATTCCTTTTCGGCGGAAGACCGCCGTGTTATGGCCCTGGCGCTGAAACTGGCCGCCAAGGGTGTAGGCTTCACCTCCCCCAACCCCATGGTGGGGGCCGTGGTGGTGAAAGATGGCCATATTGTGGGCCAGGGTTATCATCGCCGCTATGGTCTGCCCCATGCCGAGGTGGAGGCCTTGCGCCAGGCCGGCGCCTTGGCCCGGGGGGGTACTTTGTATGTCACCCTGGAACCCTGCAATCATCACGGGCAAACCCCGCCTTGTACCGAAGCCGTGCTCAGCGCCGGGATACTGCGGGTAGTCATCGCCAATCACGACCCCAATCCCCGGGTGACCGGCGGCGGTGCCGATTTCCTGCGGCAGCAGGGTCTGATCGTTGACTGCGGCCTGTTGGCCGAGGCCGGGGAACGCCTCAATGAAGCCTTTTTCAAGGCCGTGACCACCGGTCGTCCCTTTGTCATCGTCAAAGCCGCCGCCTCTCTGGACGGCAAAATCGCCACCCGCACCGGCGACTCACAATGGATCACCGGCCCCAAAGCCCGGACCTGGGTACACCGCCTGCGCCATCAGGTGGACGCCATCCTCGTGGGGGTCAACACCGTCCTGGCCGACGATCCCCAGCTCACCACCCGCCTGCCCCATGGCCAGGGAAAGGATCCCATCCGCATCATCCTGGACAGCCGGCTTCGCATACCCCTCACCGCCCAGGTGCTGACCCAAAAATCCATCGCCCCTACCTGGGTGGCCTGCACAACCGCAGCGTCCCCGGAGAAAAGGGCGGCCCTCACATCCCTGGGCGCCGACATTATTACTGTTGCCCCGAACCCGGAAAATCGGGTGGACCTCGGGGCTCTGCTCAGCATACTGGGGGAGCGCCGGGTCCAAAGCATCCTGGTGGAAGGCGGCGCCGAGGTCCATGGCGCTTTTTTTGACGCCCGTCTGGTGGATAAATTCCACCTGTTTCTGGCCCCCAAATTCATCGGCGGCCGCCAGGCCCCGGGCATTCTGGGCGGCTTGGGCAGGGCCACGCTCAAAGAAGCCCACCAGGCCCATGATATAACATTTAGGCAGATCGGGGCGGATATTCTCATCAGTGGTTATGTGACACGCAAAATCTCCTGATCCCCCTCAGAAAAGTTCAAGGTTCAACGGCTATTCTTTTTCACCGGACAGATAGGCCTACGGCCTGTGAGGACCGAGTTTATCAACAGAAATCTTGCGGAAAATATATTATTATGTTAGATTTGCTTTTTTAATATTATTGGGAGTACGCTCATGATCAAAGCGGTGCGGGGCATGAAAGACCTCCTGCCCCCGGAAACAGCCCGCTGGCACCACATCGAAACCATCGCCCGAGCCGTTTTCAGGTGTTACGGTTTTCAAGAAATCCGGCTGCCCCTGCTGGAGCGCACCGAACTCTTCACCCGATCCATTGGCGTCAATACCGACATAGTGGAAAAGGAGATGTACACCTTTCCCGACCGGCATGGCGAGTCCCTGACCCTGCGCCCCGAGGCCACGGCCTCGGTGGTCCGGGCCTTCATCGAAAACCGCCTGGACCAGGGCGCCGAAGTCAAGAAATACTTTACCATGGGGCCCATGTTTCGGTATGAGAGGCCTCAGAAAGGCCGCTACCGCCAGTTCCACCAGATCAACGCCGAGGCCCTGGGGGGCGACGCCCCGGAACTGGACGCGGAGATGATCCTGTTGCTTCTGGAAATCCTGGAGCGGCTGCAGATAAAAAACCTGGAGCTGGTATTCAACTCCCTGGGGTGCTCCCAGTGCCGGCCGGCCTACCTGCTGGAATTGACCGCTCTCTTCGCCCGGGGACTCCGGGACCTCTGCGACGACTGCCAGCGGCGGAGCGCCGTCAATCCCCTTCGGGTCTTTGACTGCAAGTCCAAAACTTGCCAGGAACTGTTGCACCAGGTCCCGGCCCTGTCGGACCAGCTCTGCGACGATTGCCAGCGCCATGAACAGCGGGTTCTGGAGCTCCTGGATCGATTCGGGGTCCCATACCGGAAAAACCCCCGGCTGGTGCGGGGTCTGGATTATTACACCCGCACGGCCTTCGAGGTCATCACCACCGAGCTGGGGGCCCAGGACGCGGTGGCCGGGGGCGGCCGCTACAATGGCCTGATCAGGGAACTGGGCGGCCCCGACCACCCGGCCATCGGGTTCGCCATCGGCGAAGAGAGGCTGGCGGCTTTGTTAAGCCAGCAACAGGATCCCATCCCGGCCCGGCCTCTGCTGTTTATTGCGGTCCTGGGGCGGACGGCCCTCGATCTGGCCTTTGATCTCGTCCAGGCGGTGCGGCGTCAGGGCTATGTGGCGGACATGGATTTTGCCGACCGTTCCCTCAAGGCCCAGATGACCATGGCCAACCGCCGGGGCGCCTCCCAGGTTCTGATTGTCGGGGACAAGGAACTGGCCGCCCGGCAGGCCCCCCTAAAAAATATGCAAAGCGGCCAACAGCAAATGGTTTCCATCGAGGGACCGTCCGAGATTCTCGCCGCCCTCGGGTCGGAGACAGAAGGAGTTTACGGTGTTTGATTCAGTGGACGGCCTGCAGCGCACCCATTCGTGCGGGGCGCTGCGGCGGGAGGATATTGACCAGGAAGTCATTCTCATGGGCTGGGTGCAACGCCGCCGGGATCACGGCGGCTTGATCTTTGTGGATCTGCGGGATCGGGAGGGCCTTACCCAGGTGGTTTTCAATCCCGAAATCAATGATCAGGCCCATGCCAAAGCCGATATGCTCAGGAGTGAATTCGTCATTGCCATCCGGGGCATTGTTATCCCCCGGCCCGAGGGTATGGCCAATCCCAACCTGCCCACGGGGGAGATCGAAGTGGTCGTGGAGGAACTGCGTCTCCTCAACAGCTCCCAGACACCGCCCTATGAACTGGAAGATTTCAAGGTGGATACCTCTGAGGCCATCCGGCTGCGCTACCGCTACCTTGACCTCAGGCGGCCCAAGCTCATGCAGAACCTGCTCCTGCGGCATAAGGCCGCCCAGGTAGCCCGGAACTATCTGAACTCCCAGGGCTTCGTGGAAGTGGAAACCCCCATCCTGACCCGCAGCACTCCCGAGGGGGCCCGGGATTACCTGGTGCCCAGCCGGACCAACCCGGGAAAGTTTTTCGCCCTGCCCCAGTCGCCGCAGCTCTTTAAACAGCTCCTCATGATGGCCGGGTTGGAGCGCTATTATCAGCTCTGCCGCTGCTTTCGGGATGAGGACCTGCGGGCCGATCGGCAGCCGGAGTTCACCCAGATCGACATGGAGATGTCCTTTATCACTGAGGAGGACATCTACGCGGTGGTGGAAGGCCTGATGGCCGCTTTGTTCCGGGAGATCCTAAGGCTTGAGGTCTCCCCCCCCTTCCCTCGCCTCACCTATGGCGAGTGTATTGCCCGCTTCGGGGTGGACCGTCCGGACCGGCGCTTCGGCCTGGAGCTGGTGGATGTTACCGATCTGGTGGCCGTCACGGAATTCCGCACCTTTGCCGACGTTGCGGCCCAGGGAGGGATCATTAAGGCCATCAACGGCAAGGGACTGGCCCGCCTGCCCCGCAAGGAATTGGACGAGCTAACCGGCTTTGTGGGCATCTACGGGGCCAAGGGCCTGGCCTGGATCAAGCTCACCCCCTCGGGCTGGCAGTCCCCCCTGGCCAAGTTCTTCACCCCGGCCCAGCAGGAGGCCCTAAACGCCCGCCTCCAGGCCCGGGAGGGGGACCTGTTGCTCTTCGTGGCCGACGCCCCCGCCATTGTCCACACCGCCCTGGGCCAGCTCCGGCTGCACCTGGGAAAAAAGGAAAAACTCATCCCCCCGGATACCTATGATTTCTGCTGGGTGACCCACTTTCCCCTCCTGGAATACGACCCCGAGGCCAAACGCTACGTGGCCATGCACCACCCCTTTACCTCGCCGCTACGCCAGGACCTGCCTTTGCTGGAGACCGACCCCGGCGCGGTGCGGGCCCGGGCCTATGACCTGGTGCTCAACGGCAATGAGGTGGGCGGCGGCAGCATCCGGATCCACCATCGCCACATCCAGGAAAAAGTCTTTGACGCCTTAAAAATATCGCCGGAAGAGGCCCAACAGAAATTCGGCTTCCTGCTGGAAGCCCTGGACTACGGGGCCCCGCCCCACGGCGGGGTGGCCTTCGGCTTCGACCGCCTGGTCATGATTCTGGCCGGGGCCAGGTCTATCCGGGAAGTCATCGCCTTCCCCAAGACCCAAAAGGCCACCTGTATCCTCACCCAGGCGCCCTCGGAAGTGGATGTGGCCCAACTGCTGGAATTGGGCCTCCGGTTGGATCGCTGATGCAGCACCGGCCGGTTTTCTGCCGTCAGTGAACTTTTTTCGGTTTTCAGTTTTCGGTAAAAAAATAGTTATGAGTAAATCCGGCCAAGATGACTAATAATTATCGATAGTGAAAGATGATCGTGGATAGCTTACTAATTTTTATTGGAGAATAACCATGGCTCGCTGGAATTCAG
>VGSX01000177.1 GCA_016874895.1 Deltaproteobacteria bacterium | reverse complement strand
TTCAACCGGGCCCCCCGCAGGGCTGCGCCGATGGGCTGGCCCAGGAAGAAGAGGCGGAAACATTCCTGGGCAAAAACGGTGGCCAATTCCTCGAAAATGGTGATCTCGGTGCCGATTACCCCGGCGCTGTGGGAATAGGTTACCAGGGGACTGATGAACTCCAGGGCCTGCAACGGTTCCACTGCGGCGGTATGACAGCCATTGATGAAAATCAGGGGCCGGGGCGCCTGCCACTGGACTTTATGGGCGAACAGGTTGGAGCGATTAATCCGGTCATCGGTCCCCACCCGCAGGTAGGGCATGCCGCGCAACTGTCCCCCGTGGCAGTAAAAATAAACCAGATGAGGAGATTCCAGCAATACCCGGAACGCTTCTTCACGCCGGTCGGCATAATTCCAGACCAGCTGGGGACGCAGACCCTGCAGGGCCTTGGTGTGGTCCGGCAGCAACTGCAGATCGGTGGCGACGATGACGGCCAGGCGCACTTCCTGGTCCACGGGGATGACCGCCGGCGCATCCGGCCCCTGGCCCACCGACAGGGGCATTCCCAGGTAATGCCGGAAGCCCCAGAAACCGCTGGGGCAGATGGTGGTGAGGTCTTCCCGGGTCGGGCAGTTGCCCTGAAAACACTCGTGCTCTCCCAGAGGCTGGCCCTGCTGCCAGGCTGCGGTGAAACTCGGACAGAGAGAAAAACTGCCGAGTCCAGTGTCCAGGGGATAATCGTAAGTCAAGGCAGCCGGGAGAACGTAACTGGGTGATTCTTTCATGGCCAGCTGCACTGTCCCCGGTTTGAGCAGCAGATTTTCGAAGTCCGCGACTTTTTCCATCCCGCCGGCCAGCCGGTCGCTGATCAGGGTATAGAACTCGTACCCCCAGCAGGCCATGTTGGACAGATCGTTTTTGAGCCGATCCAGGTCGCGCTGCCGGTTTTTATATTTATAGGGTACGCCCTCCTGCCACTCTTCATCTCTGCCCCAGGACGCGATACGCAGGGTCCCCCGGGCCTGGGCAATCATCCCCTGCAACTCCCCTTCCCGAAACCGGATATCGTCCTGTTTCAAATGTGTCTGCCCGTCGGAGCCGTACAGGTGGAAGCTGTGGGTGCCGTCGCCGTTGCGGTTCATAAAGACGCTGAGGCGGTGCTCCCCGAACTGGTTTAAATGCGCCGGGGCCAACGTCTGGGACAGGGTGTAATCCAGGAGGGAACGGAGGGCCGTGGGTCGTTGTCGGCGACGGGGCCGCTGCCGTACCAAGGCATGGATAACCCGGGACTGCAGGAGTATCTGCCCCCAGTAAATATGGCAGCGCAGCCGGTAGCTGCCGTTTTGACCGGGGGGCCGCACCGGGAAAAAGAGACGCGTCTGCAGGCGCTCCGAAGCCGGCAGGGATTCGGCCAGGGGCTGACGAGTGACCTTTACCGTGCCGTCGGCTTGCACCATTAACTCGCCCGTAGCCGTTGCCGGCGTAATCTCCAGCTCACCGGCAAACCCAAAGAGCGCCACCGTGAGCCTTGCCTGAGCCGGAACCGGCGGGATGTCCACAGGGGTTTCTTCGATGGACTTTTCCTGGGGTGCGCCGATTTCCAGCCAGAAAAAATAAACAGCCCCGGCCTGCAGGGGCAGGTGCGGGTCCACGGCCTGGTCCGGACTGGCCTCAGGGGCGAAGCCGGTGCTGACCACCCGGGCCGGAGGTCCTGATTCTGGGCGAGCCATAGGCGGTTTGGATCTCTTGTGGTCCCTGCCCACGGGAATCCCGTCCTCGACGTCATCCATTTCGGGCATCATAGCCGTGTGGAATTCTCTTTCATCGATGAAAGTCGCGGGCGGTGGTACTTCTGGTGGCCCCGAGCCGCCTCCGAATATAGGGCCATAATCCTGCCGGGCATAGCGGCTGACATCTTCCAGCAACTGTGCTGCCCAGACCCGCTGTTCCGGGTCGGGGGCTCGCACTTGCTGGTTCACCCAGGGCACTATATCGCCCACGTCGGCTCGGGAAATAACCCAGGCGATCTGTTGGCTCAAACCATAATTCCCTCTGGCCTTCCCATAGCAGCCCATTAAACCGGGGATATCCGGGGTAAACTGCCGTCCCAGGGGATTTACCGCATAAATGACGTCATTGGCCACTTCCTGATATCCCGATTCCCGCTCCCGGCGGAGCTTCTCCTGGAACAGGATCGTGATCAGACGGGAGGCGGTCTTCTCGGGGAAATAAGTGAGGAAATTTTCCGGCGCGTTCTCAAGGAGTTCGAGGTTGCCCTCCTCAAGCCCCTGCAACAGGTCATGTAAAACCTGCTCCGGGATATCCCCGGGAGGCGGCCCTGGGGGCGGTTCGGCCTCCATCGCTTCGAGCCTTTGATTCGCCCAGCCGAGGACATTAGCGATCCAGGCAAAACGGCTGTCCTCTTCCTGCTCCCAGTGCTTGAGTAATTCTCTGACCTCTCCTGGAAACGGCCCCCGTTGGCTCAATATATCAGCAACCCAAGGGGAACCGATGTATTCCACCAATGAGGACTCAAGTGACCCTTCCTGCACCTGTCGATAGACTTCGACCAACTCCGCCGCCTCTCCGGCCTGGGCCAGAGCTACTGCCAGCAAGAAGCGGGTATCGCCGTCAGTCTCTTGCCGGTACGCCTCTCGAATCGTCTCCAACTCCGGTGACACGTCCAGCAGGGAGAGATATTCCGCCGCCTCCCGGTGCAATTCAACTTCCGGGACGGTTAAATCCGCCAGGAGGCGGGCCAGCGCGGTTTGATCCCGGACCTTGGCCAGGACTTGGGCCGTGAAGCGCTGCACCCCCGAATCCTCCGCCTCTAAAAGCCCGTGTAAATGCTGCCGCACTGATTTGACCGGCACTAAGGCCGCAGCCTCGATGACTTCCAGCAACGGTATACCGTCCAGGGTCTGGCTATAAAAAAACTCGCCCTCGGGTGTTGCGTGGAGCAGCACCATAAAGATGTTGCCCACTTCCCGCCAGGCCTCCTGGTCCAGGGGGAGACGCACCAAAGCCCTTAAGGCCTGTAAGCGGACTGTGGGGTTCGGGTCATTGAGGGCGCCGATGAGGGGCCTTGCTTCATCCAGGGTGATTGCAGCCATCACAGCCTCCTCATCAGATTATTGCATGCCACCCTGGGGCTTTTTGTCGGCGGCCATGGCGGTTCCCCCTGCCGTGGGGGTACCCACCTGGGGAACGAATATCGTACCATCGGGCAGTTTCCGGCGGCCGTCCAGAAACCAGTCCGCCTCAAAGTTTTCCGACACTCCCACCAGGATGATGAGCACGAGGAAATAGCCGAAAAAACCCACGGCCAGACCGATGCCGTAAGCGCCGAAAAGGTCCGTGCCGGTGGGAAAGAGGGCCAGGATGGCGCTGCCCCCGATGACCCCGATGACCGTCACCAGATCACTCAGCTGCACATCGGCTTTGCGATAGCGGTTGATGTAGTAGACATACCAGCCGATGATGGCGCCAAAGCACCCGGCCCCGATGAGTTGCAACACAGAAGCTGACTGTCCGGCCGTGCTCATGATCTTTCCCCCTCGTGTGCGTCTGTTACGGAAAAACGTTGGCGCAAGGTCTGGCGCCACTCGACATGGAGCCACCAGGCCAGGAAGGCGGCGCCCCCGAAACCGGCCAAGCCCAATATCCCCTGGAACCAGACGATGGGTGCGGCCAGAATCAGGGAAGTCAGGGCCAACCCCGGGACCGTCCGCCAGCCCCGAAAAATCCGCCCCTCATTCATACCCAGGAGCCACCCCCACACCAGACCGACGCCTAGAGCACCCAAAAGAGCAGAAGACATCCCCGAACTCACATCATCTACAATCAGGCTAAAACCCTATTACTCTATTTTTCTCCCAACACGTTTACAGTTAGGAGAATTTTAGCATAGATATGTTACAATTTAAATTTATTTCTAACTAATTGCCATTAGTTAAAAGTTACCCGTGAACCAAGAAAATATCCTTCCCCCCTCACCCCAACCCTCAATGTTGTTGAATTAGGCAGATGGCGAGTTGGCAACTTATTAAAATCCCCCCTAACCCCCCTTTAAAAAAGGGGGGAACTAGAGGATATCATTTAATGCTTTAAATTCAAATAGTTATTCTACGATGGCAGATCGCTGGTTTCTCGATTAGGTTGCCTAACCCATTGTTTTTGCTGAAAGCTGATTGCTGATAGCTGAACGCCTACGGGATTAGAACTGGATGTCGAACAGGGAGCTGATGGAGTCTTCCTGGTGGATGCCGGTAATAGCCTTGCAGAAGAGGGGCGCCACTGACAGTTGCACGATGCGTTCTGATTGCCTGGCGTTGTCCCGCAGGGGGATGGTATCGCTGACTACGAGGCGTTTTAAGGGCGAGGCCGTGATTTTTTCCACGGCCGGTCCGGAGAGAACGGGATGGGAACAGATGGCACAGACTGAATTGGCCCCCTGGTCCATGATAACCTGGGCGGCCTGGGTCAGGGTGCCGCCGGTATCGATAATGTCGTCCAGGATGACGGCGTCCATTCCCTTTACTTCGCCGATGATATGCATGGCCTTGGCCTTGCCGGGCGCGTCCCGGCGTTTATCGATGAAGGCGAGGCTGGCCTGCAATCTTTTGGCATAAGCCCGGGCCCGGGGCACGCCGCCGGCGTCGGGTGAGACCATGACCAGATTATTTCTAAAGTGAGCCCTGATATACGGCATCATAACCGGGGAGGCATAGAGGTTATCCACCGGGATATTGAAAAATCCCTGGATCTGGCCCACGTGCAAATCCATGGTAAGAATGCGGTTGGACCCGGCGCTGGTCAAGAGGTCGGCCACCAGCTTGGCGCTGATGGGGACCCGGGGGGCTACCTTGCGATCCTGGCGGGCGTAGCCGTAATAGGGTATGACCGCGGTAATACGCCTGGCCGAGGCCCTTTTCAGGGCGTCAATCATGATCAACAATTCCATCAGGTTGGTGTTGACCGGCTGACAGGTGGATTGAATGACAAACACATCTTTGCCCCGCACGTTCTCGCCGATCTCAACTCTGATTTCCCCATCGCTGAAGGTGCCCACAAATGCTTTGCCCAGCGGCGTGGAAAGGCAGTTGCAGATTTCCAGGGCCAGATCAGGATTACTGTTGCCGGCAAAAATCTTGAGATCCGTGTTCATCATTGCTGTCTCCACCTTTTCTCCTGACACCATTGATCCGTGGCAGATTGCCTGATGCCTGTGGAAAGTATCGGCAAGTAAAATTAAAGGTGTATAAATGATAAGCGATTTTAAAGTGTTGTTTTCCGCAGGCAGGAACCCCGGCAGCATTTGTTTAAAACCATTACATGTTAAATTATTCCTAAAATGATGGCAATAAGATTTTCTGTTTTTTTAACCTGCTGTTAACGCGATGGCAATAATTGGTGGCAGGCCAAAATTCGATGTTTTGGCGCAGAAATTGAGGCCAGATTAGTGCGGCGAAAGCGGGAGAAAAAAAGGACAGTTCAGCGTGGAAAATTAAAAAGCGTACCAGACCCGAAACCAATTGTGCAGAACCTCACCTCTGTCTTTGGTTCCCGGTTCCAGTTCGGATCTCAGGAGGAAACTCCAGCGGCCCAGATCATATTTGATTCCCGGCCCGACGCCAAAAACGGGTTCGGCAAGGCTGGAATTGCGCCAGGCAAAATAATCCAAAGTGGGCTTGTAAAGGTAACCGCTCAATCCCACCTTGAGAGAAGGCATGAGGCAGTAATCCATGGAATAGCGGAACAGCAACTGGCTTGCCGGGTTGATGGCGGTTTGGCCGGGGGGCTGATCCTGATTATAAAGAAAGGAAACCCGCAACTCCGCCGTAGGCAGGGGAGAAATTTTTCCCCCCATCTGTTGGGAAGTGGGATTATTCGCTTGGGATGGTGTGGTGGGCAGTATGACCGGCCCCCTTTCACCCCAGCCAAAAGTCAGGACCGGCGCCCCTTCTCTGGGCTCGCTCAACTGCCTTTCCAGGGAATTCTGGCTTGGGCAAAGAGGCAGGTAAGTCGGTTGACCGGCGGCCTCAGTAGGACCCGAGGCGTAGGGCAAAAACATTCCTCCCACGAGGAACGTTACCGCCAGGCAGCAGACCGCCACGAGACGATGTACTCTTTTTAGCCCCCTAAACATTTCTCCCCCCTACTACTATGATTAAATTCTACTGCAAACCATTCTCTTAAGTCAAATATTTTCTGCCCTCCTGATTTCTTTTTTATTGAGGGGAGGCTCATGCCCCCCCTGCCCTGCCCCGGTCTCAGCCGCCCCAGGGCATCCGGCTGTAGGTTTCAGCCAAGGCGTCCCGGAATTGCCGGAAGAATTTCTCATGACTGGCCTCCCAATCCGCCAGCATGGACAGCGCCAGGCGGGCTTCCCCGGAAGTCTTGGCCGCCATGGCCTGGTAATACTCGTTCAGGTCTTTTTCGATGAGCCAGGCCAGATTGAAGACGGTGACATCCGGCACCATGGAGCCTTCCATACATTGCTGCAAAAACTCCGAACGGGCCCGTTCGTCGAAAAAATCCACCCGCTTCAGGGCTACTTCGTCTACGTCGGCCAGCCCGATTTTCTCTCCAGCCTTGATCTGGGCGATGAGCCGATTCAGGAACTCGATGTGTTTTTCCTCTTCCTGGATGAGACGTTCAAAGGCCGAAACAGCCGCGCCGACCCCGAGGCGTGTAAGGGAATTCTGAAAAAAGGCCTTCCCGGTCTCTTCCTGATTGAGGGCATACTGAAAGATCTTGAGTAACTTTTCCTGGCCGGACATTGCAATCTCTCCTTAAATATTTAGGGTGGCAGGTTGGGTCTGGTTCGACCAGAACCATCTTTTCTTGGCATTGAGCCAGATGACATACACAATCATAAAAACCGTGGACACCGCGGCCGGCACCGAGGTTTGGGTGCTGAACAAGGTCAGGGCCAGGCCTCCGGCCAGACCGTAATTTTTCAGGGTGCCCAACAGGACCAAGCTGATCATAAGGGGCTGCTCCAGCCCTTGCCAACGGCAGAAACGCTCGACTATCTCTCCCCACAGGAAGGTGCTGCACAAGGCAATGGCAAATACCGGCAGGAGCGTCAGCGGCTGATGTAAAAAGAGCTGGCGGTTCAAGCCGACGATGGTGAAAGTAATGAGAAAAAACGACCAGTTGGTCAAGGCGCCCTTGTAGGGTGCTATCTTCTCGGCCCAGTTTAGCCATTGCAGCAGCCACGACAGCAGCAGGGGCAAGAGTATGAGTTTTGCCACAATGATGGCTATCTGTTGAGGCTGCACCAGGACGCCGCCTTCCAATAACAGGAGCGACAGAAGCGGCGTCAGGACCAGGGCGGCCAGGTAGCAGCCCACCGCGCCTAAAAGGGTAAACCTCTCATCACCCTCGAGGAACCTGGTAAACGGGATTACCGCCACGACTGGCGGCACGCTGGCC
>VGSX01000176.1 GCA_016874895.1 Deltaproteobacteria bacterium | reverse complement strand
TCAAAGGCAATATCCGTGGAGTGTATCATGGCGTCAGTGACAAGCACCTGCCCCGTTATCTGGCGGAATTTTGCTACCGCTTCAATCGACGCTTCTGGGAACCCCAAATGTTTAACCGGATGATCACTGCGTGTCTTAATGCTCAAACCGTTACCTTTTCGGAGCTAAGGCAATAAGCGGATCAAATTATAAAAGAGGAAAAAAACCGATGCAGCCCACAGAGCGCCTGGTCAAAGATATTATGATCCCGCTCACGGATTATCCTCACATTCCCTAAGAGCAAACAGTTTACCACCGGCGAATTTTTCGGCTACGGCTGGATTCCCAACGTGGTCCTGATGGTGGTCCTGGCGATTTTTTGGTTTCTTGTCTGGCCCATTATGGGTATGCCGGTCGTGGTGGCGAACTAAAAGCAGGAAGACATGAAAAAAAACGCCCCCGAACAGCCGAAGCTCGACCTTCCCCCCATTGAGGAAGGGAAAGGGAGCGCTTCCCCTTACGTAGCCACTTTTATCATTATGCTGGGGGTCTGGTGCCTGCTGTCCGGACGATTCGACGCCTTTCACCTGGGGCTGGGCGTGCTGTCCAGCGCCCTGGTGTCGTATTTTTCCGCGGACCTTCTCTTTTCCGGCCCCCTGACCGGAAGAACCCTTCGGATGGCTTTCGGGTTTCTGGGATATCTGCCCTGGCTGCTGTACCAGATTATGCTAGCAGCCCTGCATCTATTGTATCTATCTTTTCACCCCCGGATGCTGGAGTTGATCGACCCCCAGGTGATCCGGTTTCGGAGCCGGTTAAAGAGCGACGTGGCCCAGGTGACCTTTGCCAATTCGATCACGCTGACGCCGGGGACGATCACGATCTACGTTAACTTTCACCGGGACTTCAGCGTGCACGCCATCGACCGTTTCAGCGGGGAGGGTCTGCCCGGGGAGATGGAGCGGCGCATCGCCCGGGCCTTTGGGGAGGAGTAAAGGTGGACGATTTTTTTTTGGGCTGCGGTCTTTTTCTGGTCGGTCTGATGTTCCTGTCGCTCTATCGGGGGATTTTCGGCCCCACGGTGCTGGATCGGATGATCGGAGTGAACGCCATCGGGGCCAAAACCACGGTGCTGCTGATTTTGATTGGCGTGCTGTATCACCGCCTGGATATGTTCGTCGACATCGCCTTGGCCTATGCCATGTTGAATTTCATCGCTGTTCTGGCGGCCGCCCGGTATTTTCAGAAGCGGAAGGGGCTGGATGAAGAACTTTATTAGCGGCCGGAGCGGCCCCCGGCCTGCGGCCGGGGTCTGGAAAACTCGCCGGCGAAAGGTTTCGACGCGCCCCGCAAAGGGGGGGGTATGGTGATCGCGGTTATCGTCGTCGTCTGCCTGGTGGCGGGGCTGATATTTTTTGCGGGCGGGACTTTGGGCCTCCTGCGTTTCCCCGATTTTTACACCCGGCTGCATCCGGCCGGCAAGCTGGACACCTCGGGGGCGTTGCTAGTCCTCCTCGGGTTGGCGGTGTATCAACTGTTCCCTTTGACCCTGGGTTCCGTGCTGACCGGTCTGAAGCTGATGCTGATCGTGGTCTTCATCTTCCTAGCCAGCCCAACGGCCACCCATGCCATCGTAGACGCCGGGTTCCGGGCGGGCCTGGAATCCTGGAAAAAGGGGGATCCCCGGAGGTAAACCGATGATCTGGCAATTGGATTTGCTCATCCTGATTTTGGTGGTGCTCTGCGGGATCGGGGCCATCATGATCCGGGACCTGCTAGGAACAGCCATCCTGTTCGGCGCCTACAGTTTCATGATGTGCCTGCTCTGGGCGATCATGGGAGCTGTGGACGTGGCCTTCACCGAAGCCTCGGTGGGGGCCGGGGTCAGCACGGTATTTTTCGTAGCCACCGTGTACCACACCACCCGGAGGACGAAGGATTGAAAAACCTGGGACTTCTCATTGTCGTGCTGGTGGGAGCGGTTCTGATCTATGCCACGACCGATTTTCCGCCCTTCGGGGACCCCGAATCACCTGCGAGCCTCCACGTCTCACCCCGTTACCTTGAAAATTCGCTGGAGGAAACTGCTGTACCCAATGTGGTGACTTCGGTGCTGGTCGATTACCGAGGCTTAGATACTATGTTTGAGACCACGGTCGTTTTTGCCGCTGGGGTGGCCTGTTTCCTGCTGTTACGAGTCCCCCGGCGCCGGACACCGGCTCCCCGGCAATATCGGCACCGATTAACCGGGTTGACCTTTCGAATCAAGGATGGGGGGGAGATTTCCCTGCCTCTGCAGGAATTTGAGCCGATGGAAAGCATTTGGACGCCCCATGATTTCATCATCGAAAAGGTTTGTTGCTATCTGATCCCCTTTATACAGCTTTTCGGCCTGTTCGTCATCGCTCACGGACATCACAGCCCCGGAGGGGGATTTCAGGGAGGGGTGATCCTGGGAGCCAGCATCATCCTGCTTTCCCTGTCCCACGACCTGCGGACCGCCCTGAAGCGCATGGGGGAAAAGACCAGCGCGCTTTTCAGTACCTTCGGAGTCCTCATCTATGCCGGGACCGGTGCCCTGTGTCTGCTCCTGGGATATAACTTTCTGGATTATCAGGCCCTGGACCCCCTGTTGCCGGGGGGGCCGGTCATGGCCCGATACCACGGAATTTTACTGGTGGAGGTGGGGGTTGGTATGGCGGTCATGGGCACCATGATCTGGATCTTCAGGAATCTGGCCTCCCGGGGCCGGCATGAGGAGGGGTTGTAGGTCATGGAAGAGGTCCTCCGCCTGGTCGTCGAAAGATACAACTACTGGATTTACATCACTTTAATGATGATCGGTCTCTATGCCTTGATCGCCAAGAACAACCTGGTGAAGAAGATTGTGGGGATGAACATTTTTCAGACGGCCGTCATCCTGTTCTATGTTTCCATCGGCGTCAAGAAAGGGGCCACCATTCCCATCATCGAGCACAACTATGACATGGCCCACCAGGCCATCCGGGCCGCAGACTATGTCAACCCCCTGCCCCACGTCCTGATGCTCACCGCCATTGTCGTCTCGGTGGCCACGCTGGGTGTGGCCCTGGCCATCACCATCATGGTTTATCATCGTTACCTGACCCTCGAAGAAGACGAAATCCTCAAGCAGATTCGAGAATCATGAGCCAATACTATCCTGCACTGCTGATCGCCATCCCCCTCCTGGCTGCTTTATTCATCAGCGCCTCCGGCTGGCTCAGGCCGGCCTTATGTTTCCCGCTGGCCCTGACCGCCCTGGGGGGCAGCCTCCTTGTTTCTCTGGGGTTGCTCAGCAACGTGATCAGGGGCATTCCGGATGTATATTTGTTCGGGGGTTGGCCACCTCCCTGGGGAATCTACTACCGGGTGGACCACCTGTCCGCGCTGGTCCTGGCCGTGGTTTCCATAGTGGGATTCGTCAACCTGATCGCGGCCCGACCCGCGGTGGAAAAGGAATTCCCGGAAAAAGCCGCGCCTTTTTATACGCTCTATGTGTTGTTTGTGACCGGGCTGCTGGGGATGGTGATCACTGGCGACGCCTTCAACCTGTACGTCCTGTTGGAAATCGCCGCGATTACCGGCTATGCCCTGATCGCGCTGGGGAAAGGCCGGGCGCCCCTGTCCAGTCTTCATTACATTTTCATGGGGACCATCGGGGCCTGTTTCTATCTCCTCGGGGTCGGCTACCTCTACATCATCACCGGTTCGCTGAACATGGAGGACATCGCCCGTTTGCTGCCGCCCCTGTATGAGTCGAAGGTGGTGACCGTGGCCTTTGTGATCCTGATGGTCGGGATCTGGCTCAAGATGGGGTTTTTTCCGCTCCATGCCTGGCTGCCCAACGCCTACACCCATGCGCCCTCTCCGGTGAGCAGCCTGGTGGCCCCCCTCATGACCAAGGTGATGGTCTATGTCATGATCCGAATGGTCCTGACCGTCTTCACCGTGGACTATGCCTTTTTGGTCCTTAAGTTGAACGACGCCGTGGTCTGGCTGGCGGTGATCGCCATCGTCGCCGGGTCCTTGCTGGCCCTGGCCGAAAAGGACGTGAAGCGGATGCTGACCTTCATCGTGGTGGCCGAGGTGGGCTATATGGTGGGCGGTTTCTGGCTGGGCAACCGGGCGGGGTTCATCGGGGCGGTCCTGCATCTGGTCAACGACGCCCTGATGACCCTGTGCCTATTTCTCGCCGTGGGAAACATCGTCTATGCCAAGGGGAACAGCCAATGGGACAGCCTGCCGGGCTTGTTTCGAACCATGCCCTGGACCATGGGGGCCCTGGTGGTGGGGGCCCTGTCGATCATCGGGGTCCCGCCGACCTGCGGGTTCTTCAGCAAGTGGTATCTTTTGCTGGGCGCGATCCAGGGCGGCCATTACGGGTTTCTGGCGGCCCTGCTCTTCAGCAGCCTGGTGAGTGTGGTCCTGTTTTTCCGGATCTTCGAGATCAGCTATTTCGAACCCTTCGGGGCCTCCCACGGCCCGGACCACGGCGAGGACGGGCCGGCCGGCCGGGAAGCCCCGCTGGGCATGCTGGTGCCGCTTTGGATGACGGCCCTGGGCCTGGTCCTGTTGGGCCTGTACACCGGAGAAATCGTCGACCGGGTGATCCGCCACGCCGTTCCGGGAATGATGCTCTAGTTCAGGCGGATTGACGTGGAACCATTGACTTCCCTAAAACCGCTGCTCGCCGTGCTGGTGTCCCTCGGGGTGGTCCCGATCCTGATTTCCAGCCGCAGCCCCAACGTCCGGGAGGCCTGGACCTTTGGGGCCGCGGGCCTGAAGTTTTTAATCGTCCTTTCCATGCTGCCGGCGGTCCTGGAGGGCCGGGAACTGGTCTGCACCCTGGCGCAAGTCCTCCCCGGGGTGGCTTTCCGCCTGCGAGTGGACGCCTTGGGGATGCTCTTCGCCCTGGTGGCCTCCTCGCTGTGGATCACCACCTCGGCCTATTCTATCGGCTATATGCGGGGATTGAAGGAGCACGGCCAGACCCGTTATTTTTGCTTTTTCGCCCTGGCCCTGTCGGCCACCATCGGCGTGGCCTTTTCCGCCAATCTCTTCACCCTGTATCTGTTCTACGAAATGCTGTCCTTCGCCACCTATCCCCTGGTCACCCACCACCAGGATGCCAAGGCGCGGCACTCGGGCCGCAAGTATCTCCTCTATATCGTGGGCGGCTCCATCGGGCTGGTCCTGCCGGCCATGGTCCTAGCCTATCACCTGTCCGGAACCCTGGAATTCTCGGGACAGGGGTTTCTCCCGCACTCGGGCTCGCCCATCCTGCTGGGGGTCCTGTTGTTTATGTTTCTGTTCGGCTTTGCCAAGGCGGCGATCATGCCCGTGCACGCCTGGCTGCCGGCGGCCATGGTGGCGCCGACCCCGGTGAGCGCCCTGCTCCATGCCGTGGCCGTGGTCAAGGTGGGGGTCTTTTGCATTCTCCGGGTCCTCACCGAGGTGTTCGGCCTCGACCTTTTGGCCTCCCTCCATCTGGGCACCGCGGTGGCCTACGTGGCGGCCTTTACCATCATCGCCGCCTCCCTGATCGCCCTGACCCAGGACGAACTGAAACGCCTCCTGGCCTTCTCCACCATCGGCCAGTTGTCCTACATCGTCCTGGGCGCGGCCCTGCTTTCACCCAAAGGCCTCATGGGTGGTATGATTCATATCGCCATGCACGCCTTCGGCAAGATCACGCTGTTTTTTTGCGCCGGAGCCATCTTCGTGGCCACCGGGAAGAAAAACCTCAGTGAAATGGCCGGCATCGGCAAACGGATGCCGGTCACCATGGCCGCCTTTTTCATCGGCGCCCTGTCCATTATCGGCATCCCACCCGGCGGCGGTTTTCTCAGCAAATGGTACCTGGTCCTCGGGGCGCTGGAGGCCGATCAGTTCCCTCTGCTGGTGGTCATTCTGGTCAGTTCTCTTTTGAACGCCGCCTATTTCATGCCCATTGTCTACCGGGCCTTTTTCGTCGGTTCCCGGGAAACCACCCTCCCGGACACCGTTTCGGAAGCGCCGATTTTTTGCGTGGCGCCCCTGGTAGTGACCGCCCTGATTTCCCTGGTGTTGTTCTTTTATCCCCAGCCGTTTTTGGACCTGGCGGAGCTGGCCGTCCAGACTCTGATCGGAGGAACCGGAAAATGAGCGAAGGACCTTCCGAAAAAATGGAACTGCGGCACGATCCCGTTCCGGGATACCGGCCCCTTTTTTTCATCGCCCTGGCCGCCGGGGTGATCTATCTATCCTTGATTTTTTATTACTCGTTATAAGGACCCGGCCATGTCCGAGCCGACGCCAAAAGAAAAACAGTATCTGTTCGACAAACCGGCCAATATCAAGTGGATGTTCAGGGTCTATTATGCTTCCCTGGTGCTGCTGCTGGTCCTCGACCTGTTTCTTCCCAAGCACGCCAATTTCCCCTGGGAGAACTGGCCAGAGTTTTACGCCGTGTACGGCTTCGTGGCCTGCGTGGCGCTGGTGCTGGCCGCCAAATATATCCTGCGGCCCCTGGTGATGCGTAAAGAGGAATACTACGATGAGTAGCGGCCTGCCGCCGGCGCTCGTTTTCATCGGGGGCGCCCTGGTGCTGCCCTTTCTCAAGGGGAAAACCCAGACCGGTTTCCTGCTCCTTTTACCGGTCATCGGGTTTCTGAATCTGCTCCAGTTTTCCGCCGGTATTCATGGGGTGGTTTCCTTCTGGGATTACCAAATCATCCTGGCCCGGGTGGACCGGCTCAGCCTCCTGTTTGGGTATATCTTTCACCTGATCACCTTCCTGGGCGCCATCTATGCCCTGCACGTCAGGGACGATCTGGAACAGATGGCCGGCCTGGTCTATGCCGGCAGCGCTCTGGGAGTGGTGTTTGCCGGGGACCTCCTGACCCTGTTCGTGTTCTGGGAATTGTTGGCCGTCAGTTCAGTCTTTCTCATCTGGAACCGGCGCACCCGGGAAGCCCAGGCCGCCGGGTTCCGCTACCTGCTGGTCCATGTGGCCGGCGGCCTCTGCCTGCTGGCCGGCGTGACCCTGCAGATCCACCAGACCGGGTCCCTGGCCTTCGGGTACATCGGCTTAAACGGCCTGGCCACCTACCTGATCTTTATCGGGGTGGGGGTCAATTGCGCCTGGCCGCTGCTGCACCCCTGGCTGACCGATGCCTATCCGGAAGCCACCATCACCGGGGTGATCTGGCTGAGCGCGTTCACCACCAAAACGGCCGTCTATGTCCTGGCCCGGGGCTTTCCGGGGACCGAGGCCCTGATCTGGATCGGGGCGGTCATGACCGCGTTCCCCATCTTTTGCGCGGTCATCGAAAACGACTTGCGCCGGGTGCTGGCCTACAGCCTCGTCAACCAGGTGGGATTTATGGTAGTCGGGGTGGGCATCGGGACTATGATGTCCCTCAATGGCAGCATTGCCCATGCCTTCTGCCATATCATTTATAAGGCCCTGCTGTTCA
>VGSX01000175.1 GCA_016874895.1 Deltaproteobacteria bacterium | reverse complement strand
AAAGCAAATATGAGGTAATTCCTTGAAATGATTATAATGCCTGGGTGGCGGAACGGGTAGACGCAAGGGACTTAAAATCCCTCGGGCCTCGCGCCTGTGCCGGTTCGAGTCCGGCCCCAGGCACCAATTATTTCAGTAGGTTACCGATTTCGATTTTCCTTCCTTATGGCAATTTCCGCCCCATGTTCCCAAAATGTTCCCATACCGTTTTAGTAGGGTACAAAGGAAATCATAAGTGAAATATGCTGGTTAGGAAAAATCGTTGGCTAACTGATTTTTAGATATTACTTTTTTGTAAATTATGAAGGCGAATTTTTGGCTGGTGAAATCTTGGTAAGGAATTTTTTGGATATCTGGCAAAGATAGAAACGTTAAGGGTATGAAGACTCTGTGGAAGTAGAGCAAGCGGCAGTGGAGCAGGAGGGAAGGAATGGAGAAAGTTAATGTGGCGATCACCGGCCGAGCACTCGCGAGCGCAGCGGCACAAGTTGACAGTCAGGTGTTCGGCCTTAATGGGATTCGTCTTCTTCATTTCCATTCCTCTTGGGGTACTCGTCTTCATGGAATCTGGTTTCGTTCGGGTCCCGAAAGTACCCTAGTTCATCCCTGAATAAACGAGCCTTCTCAACATACTCCTGAGGCCATTCGCCATCGTCTGAATGCAACATCACGAGATCGCTCGTATACCCACCATGCGGCAACTCCCCAGGGACATTGATGTCGATGCCAATGATTGTGGATGCCTTAGGAAAGCGACACAGTGACGCGACGCACCGACCGAATAGCTCGTACTTTCGTTCCTCTGGATTGCTGTCCGAATCGTAGGTCAAGAACACATAAACAACCCCGCTCAACGACTGCAGACAACGGGAACGGGTCATACGGGCCTGGCTCTGTTCAAGGAATTCCCTGAACGCCCTTCCAAGAACTCGCCTGCAAAAGCGGTCCTCACGCGCGAGAACTCGCAAGGCCTGCTCTGATTCAGCCATTCCAGGACCTCGCCAGGTCTCTCCGTTGAACCCGCCGACACAGAAAGACTCAATCAGGTGGTCCCAAACATAGCTGTCACGATCCCTGTCCAGTTTAGCAAGGAACTCGGACCTATCATTGAAGCCTTGCCAGAGGTCATCTTTAAGAATGACCATATCTAATCCCTGAGGGAACTGGCGTCCGCTGTGCATGTAAAGAGCTAGCAGGTCCTCTTCTCCGCCCTCCATGATGATCGCAGCGCGGTTAAAGAACTCCTCCTTGTCGGCCAAGTATTGGACGAAGTCGCTGATAGTATCGAGATATCGGAGCAGCAGATAGAAGGCTCGCTCATCAAGCACATGTACAAACGCCTCATCCTTAATACAGGAACTGGAGATGGGGATCTCTCGGCGTCCGCCAAAGGCAACCGCTATCCGGTGGTAGACCCTCCGTTCCGTGGGCGGTAACGGTAACCCCTGTGTTCCGTCCTTGGCCACAACGACACGTGCCCCGTCCAGCCAGCGAATTGCTCCTACAATCTGTTTCTTCGACGCATTAATTGCTTTGCGCTGCCAACGGTCCCACTCAACCTTTACATTTCCGGAATCCTTAAGCTTGATGTCCTTGACACTCATGACAATAACATGTGGATCACATACTACAAGAATATCGCATAGTTCCTTTCCTGGGTGGCGCCCCTGTGGGTTGACGTAACTCCACAGCGAAAGAAAGGACTTCTCACATACCTCGTAGACAAATTGCTCTGAACTGTTAAAGGCTTCAGTCATATTTCCCTTTGCCTAATAATCATTAAATTAGTCTAGATAAGAAAGTTTCGCTTGTATCCTTATGGCCTTAATAAGGGTATGTTATCATAGATTTCACCGAAACAGAATAGCTACAATCTTAAGCATAGCAGTTTCATTCTGATGCTGCTTGCGAGAATGGCCCACCGCTGTGAGATTATTACCCTATGATAGAAGTACAGGTTATGGCTTATAAACTTTGCAGCGTTAACTCGTGGTTATAAGTTCCCGAAAAGTGTAGTATTCGCTTCTTATGACCGGAATGATTGAATTTCTTGGCAAATTACAAATTATATACTATTATGCCTTCCACATGACAATGGAGCAAAAATAGAGGCTGATAGCTGATGTTAATCGTGGCTTGAAAGGAATTGACCCTTATGAAACCCAAGCCTCCAGCTAGAGTTGATAGAATAAAGAAAGAGATTGAGGAACTCCGCATGATAGCATTCGGAGCGCCTAAGCACTCACCTTTTCCAGAAGCCGATTATCTCGAGCTAGAACGAGAGAGCATCATCCGTGCACGTGTACTCCTCGACTGTGCGATGGTCGAGGAGATCACTGCAATTATTATTATGGACCACTTACTGGATGATTCTCCGAAATGGAAACAGATCAAGTACTTCGGTCGTATCAAGAAATACCGAGTGCTGTATGATGATGTACTGGGGAGACTGCCTGCCCGTTACAAACTGGCAGTAGCTAAGAAATTCATCCAAATTCCAAAGAATATTTCAAAGACCATCCTGAGAATGCTTGCCATAAGGGATGTATTTGCTCATGTCCGTACCCTTGATTATTCAAAAACGAGAGATCTGTCCTACAAAGGGATTAATATTCTTTCAGAAACGGGCTTTCGGTCTTACATCCAAGATTCGAGTGAGGCTGTTGCATTTCTGATCGAAAAATCGAGCATCCTAAAAAATCCAAAAGGCTACCCCGGCCAACTGCATATCAGCCGCTGATAAGAATGTTATTAAAAAAGGAAAATGACCATGAATGAGAAGCAAGTAGTCGACTTACTGAAAGCTCAGCTCAACAACAAGTTCTGGAAAATCCTGACTCGGAAGTATCCATCCAATTCTCCTAAAATTCGTGAGTTTCTGAGTAGCAGTCTCCCATATCTTCCATCACTTCGTCCTGAGATAGATATGATATTTCTTGGTCATTCAGGACAATTTAATGCAGTAGAAGTAAAGTTCTTCAAGGCTAGTGAAGTTGACTATAGGATGGTGTTCTACAGGGGAATGGATCAAGCCCTTGCTTTGTTCAGATACGGATTTGACAATATCGCTTTATGGCACTTTTTCGCCTCAGATATTCCGATTGACGAGATAAATAAGTATGGAGCTGAGGCTTGGTTTCTCATTAGGGACTCCCTGCAACTCGCGCTTAACTTCTCCTATTTCCGTGTTGTTGAAGAGGTTACAGGGCCAAGATTTCAAGTGCTGCAATATGTGAATAGGTATACGGGATTTTCCTTGGGTAAGTTTATCGACGATCCTGATTTTATCATCAGTTGGCGTTACGGGAACCCTCTTATATTGGGTGGTGATTATTTTACCATGAAGGTTCGTGAGGCTTTATTCCGCCAATATTTCGGAGGTTCCTAACCATTGATCTTGTAATCTATTAAGAGTCGCCAGTCTGAATTTGGTGGGGGGCAAAACCACTGCAGTTCATCGTCAGATTATTGCCCATGTGTTAGAGGCGGTCGCTTGCCCTTTAAAAAATCTTATAAATATTCAAGACTTGATCCGCCTATCGAATCCTAAAAGCTTCCCCTCCCCTTGTTTTCTTCCCCCCAAATCATTCAGGGCGTTCACCGAGTCCCGCAGGTGGCCGGGGGCCAGGTGGGCGTAGCGCATGGTGAGCTTCAAGTCGCAGTGGCCCAGGAGTTCCTGCACCGCCCGGAGGCCGACCCCTCTCATCACCAGATGGGAGGCGAAGGTGTGCCGCAGATCATGGAACCGGAAGTCGAAAATCCCGGCCTTGCGGCAGGCGGATTTGAAAGAATCCCGGACGTCGTTGAACCTTTTCCCGACCTTGTTGCAGAAGACGTAAGGGGATTTGAGCTGGTGCCGGCGCCGCACCTCCTTCAGCACCTGCTCCAGGCGCTCGCTGAGGGGAATTTGCCGGGGTTTGTTGCTCTTGGTGTCCTTCAGGTAGATCATGCCGTTGACGATCTGGTCCCACTTCAGGCTGAACAACTCGCCGGCCCGCATCCCGGTCAGGAGGGCGGTTTCCACGATGGGCCGCAGGTGGGGCAGACAGGCGGACAACAGGGGCTCGATCTCCTCTTCGGTGAGAAACCGCAGCCGATCAATATTCTCCTTGAACATCAAGCTCTTGCCCCGCTTGAAAGGGGAGACCTCCAGCATGCCCCACTCCACCGCCTTGTTGAGCATGTGCTTTAGGACGGCCAACTCCCGGTTGACCCGGGCGGCCGAGCGCGGGGTTCCCCTCTTGCTGATCTCCCCTTTCCGGCGGTTACGGAAGATTTCCAGGTCCAGATAGGAAATCTTGGAGAGGAGCTTTTCCCCGAAGGCCCGCCGCAACACCGGGATTATTTGGGCTTTGAAGGAAGCGTAAGATTTTTGAAAGCGGGAGGTCTCGACATACTGATCGGCCAGCTCATTGAAGGTGATCGGGGTCTCTATTTTCTTTTCAAAGATGGCTTCGTATTTCTCTTCCTTGATGGAAGTCACCACTTTAGCTATGTAGGCTTCGGCATCGGCCCTTTTCTTGAAACGCTTCTTGAAGCGGCGCCCCTGGGGATCGTAATAATCCACCCGCCAGGAGATTGTCCCATTCTTGTTGATCACCTTGCGAAACGTGGCCATGGCCTTATCCCCTTACAGGAGGAATCTCCGGATACTTTTCGAGGAATTTGTTCCGGGCCGGGTGTTTCCGTTCCGTCAGCCAATTGTTGATCTCCTGCGGATCGAACCTCACCACCCCGGCCAGCTTGACGAAGGGGATGTCCCTGCGCCTGACCCAGGAATAAATGGTGGCCTTGGGGACCGCCAGGTGCTCCGATAACTCGGCCGGCTTCAACAGTTTGGGCAGGTGGGAATTGCCGTTATCCATTCTCGATCATCCTTCTCCAGAAATCTTTCCTCACCCGGGACGGCAGGAGCCGGGGATTTTCCCGGTGAGGGCCCCCGATAAGGGGAGAATCCTCAGGCTGGAAAAAATGATACCCCCATGCGGCATAATAGTCAAGCAAAAATTACCGTATGTGTGTCTTTCTAGAAAGTCCTGAGAGTGCAGATAGGGAAAATGCAGCTATCTGCAATTCTCGGAGATGAAATTGCAATTTTATGTCAAATATTGCAATTTCACTTACCCGACCGCTTTCAGAATTTCTTCGGCCACGTACATCTTGCCGTAGGCAGGGGTGCCTTGGGGTTGGAGGATGCCGGTCTTGGCCAGCTTCTCCACGTAAGAGGCGGCGGTGTGGTAGGCCACGTCCAGGAGACGCTGGACCTGGGGGATGGTTACCACGGGGGTGACAAAAAGACTGTCCGCCAGGCGGAGGAGCATGGCCGTGGCCCGGGCCTTTGTCAGGCGCTCGCGCCATTCTTCCTGAAGGTCCTGCAGGCGCTTTGCCCTGGCGCCGGCATCCCAGGCCTGTTCTGCCACGCCCCGGAGAAAGAAGGCCACCCACTCCTGCCAGGCGCCCTTTTCACTCACGGACCGCAGCAGGTCATAGTATTCCCGCCGGTGCTGCTCGAAGAAGGCGCTGAGGTAAAGGAGGGGCAGGGGTAGCAGGTCCCAAGTCACCAGGAGCAGCATGACCAGCAAGCGGCCGATGCGGCCGTTGCCGTCCAGGAAGGGATGGATGGTTTCAAACTGGTAGTGGATGAAGGCCAGGCGCACCAGGGGAGGATAGGTGTCGCCGGCATGGATATATTTCTCGAAGGCGTCCAGAGCCTTGTGCATTTCCGGCACCGGTGGGGGGACGAACTCCGCTTCGTTCAGGGTGCAGCCTGGACGCCCGATCCAGTTCTGGCTCCGGCGAAACTCGCCAGGGGTGGCCCGGTCGCCCCGCACCCCCTCCATCAGGATACCATGCAACTCGCGGATTAACCGTAGGCTCACCGGCAGGGACTGGAGCCGTTCCAGCCCATATTCCATGGCCCGGACGTAGTTGGTCACTTCCTTGACATCGGACTCGGGTGGCACCGTCTTCAACCCGGCAAAGAGAGGCAACTGTCCCGCCTCATAGGCATAGAGGTCGGTGAGGTCTGTCTGGGTCCCTTCAATCCGGGACGAAAGCACCGCCTCCCGGCGGATGAAGGGGGCGATGAGCAACTGTGGATTAGGCAAAGTCCGCCCTATCCCGGCCAGTTCCCCCAGGGCCCGGTCAGCTTCGGACAACCTGTGCACCAGGGCAACCTCAAATGCCAGTGACGGGGGCAGCGGCTGCGGCACAAAGACCCAGTAAGCCGCTTCCCCCTGACCTACCTGCACCAGTCGTCCCGCTGGGCTATTTTGAAATTGCTCAGGATTCATCAGAGACCTTATTTAACTGATTCAGATCTTCACAGAGGATTTCAAAAGCAGATTGACCTTCGATTTTCATATCAACGCTCTCATCAAACGTTGAAAAACTTTTTTGCAAATATTTCCCAGCAAGATAAAGATACTCTGGGTCAACTGGCATCTCTGGATCATACGGACAGCGATGATATTGGTGAAGGGGATTGAGACATTGCCTGAGATTGTATCGCGCAATATGATTCCACATTGAATGAGAGCAGGCACTAAACGGTGTATAGACATAATTATAGAAATCGATGCAACCAGCTTCTTCAGCCATTTGTCGGGTCGAAATACCAGACCAACTTCCAAGGTTCACTTCTGTTAAAAAAGTAAATCGTTGTGAATTTATCCATGCTTCGGATGACTCTATCATTATTTTTTCAGCCGGAGTGGGATCTCGTTTTTCAATCTGGGCCTTACGGTGCTCCAAGTTTAACTTCTCCTGCCCAAGTCCATAAAGGACAAATTTGCGGGAACGATCAATCGGCTCTTTCAATATCCATGCAAGGGAAATATATACATCGGCCATCGCTCGGAGAATTAGAGGAGCAATGTGCCCATTCCAGATCAAAGGATTTTCTGCCAGTTGCGTTGCAAGAGTAACCTGACGAGCAAGGAGAGCACCTACCACTTCATAGAATTCGTTCTTAGACAAGTCGATGTGCCATTGATCCCATCTTGCTTTAAGTTCCTGGCGTGCTTTATTTACAAAAACACCTATAATCTGGTTGATCTGTTTTAACTCTTGTCCTTCATCCATTGGAAGCGTCCTCGAAATAGCATCGATCAATTTGGAGGCCATGGTTCCAGAAATACTTGGGCCATTCAGTATGCACGGGATAGTGAGTTTCTATAAAAAACATGTTAATGGCGGCACGGATACTTGCAGCCACCTTTTTTGAAAGATTAGTAAGAGGGTACTTCTCAATCTCTGGAAAATTCGCAAAAAGTGTGTCGTCTTTATGCACTTTGAAGGCCCCTGAGTCGAATCCAAGCCAAGTCATTGTTGCTTGGACCATCATAGCTTTCTTTGAAGTTTTGTCATACAAATCCATTGCTGTCCGGCACGCTAATTGAATAGCAAAGGTTGTCGGTTATCAGGTGGCCGGGGGCAAAGCATCGCCCAGAGGTCACAGCGCTCCATGAGCATGATTTGGGCCAGGCGAGTGAGTTCCAGGAGTC
>VGSX01000174.1 GCA_016874895.1 Deltaproteobacteria bacterium | reverse complement strand
GCTGACGGCTGAGAGCTGACCGCTGAACGCTTACTTGATAAGTTAAGAGATTTCTGGTGCCCGGTATTCAAAAAATCGTCACCATAAGGGAGATGTCACCCCACAATCAGGGGCGTGATGACCTGGCCTATTGGCTCTCCCGGCCCACGGCGGAACGTGTGGCCGCGGTGGACTATTTGCGCCGACAGTATTATGGAAGTTCAGCCAGACTTCAAAGAGTTGTTAGGGTTATTCAACGTCCACGGCGTTGATTACCTCATCGTTGGCGGGTATGCTCTTGCCTTCCACGGCGCTCCCCGTTTTACGGTGGGCCTTGATGTCTTGGTGCAACCGGAACCTGATAAGGCCCGCAAGATTCTGGCGGCCCTGGCGGATTTCGGCTTCGGGGACCTAGGGTTGTGTCCGGGGGATTTTATTCGCCCGGAAACGGTGGTGCAGCTTGGCGTCCCACCGGTCCGGATAGTTCTGCTCAATTCTCTGACCGGCGTTCCCTGGGAAGAGGCCTGGGCCGGGAAAACGGCTGGCCTTTATGGTAATCTCCCGGTAGGTTATCTCGGGCGGGAACAGCTTATCGCCAATAAACGCACCCTGGGCAGGAAAAGAGATCTGGCTGACCTGGAAGCTTTAGGTGAAGAATGACCACCTTGTAAGAATAGAAGAAAGGATTTCTCTTTCCCATGTTGACCTTCGATATCCCCGGTTATAAAGTTTTACGGCTGGAGCATCTGGTCATGGACTACAACGGCACCCTGGCCGTGGACGGCAGGCTGGTGGAGGGTGTGGCCGGTCGGTTGGAAACCCTCTCCCGGGACGTGACCATCCACGTCATTACCGCCGATACCTTCGGCCTGGTGCAGCAACAGATGGCGCATCTGCCCTGCCGGGTGTCCGTCCTGGGCCAGGAATTCCAGGCCGAGGCCAAACTGCGGTATATTCAGGAGCTCGGGGCGGAGCAAACCGTCTGCATCGGCAACGGCCGCAACGACCGCCTCATGCTTCAGGCTGCGGCCCTGGGCCTGGCAGTCATCCTGGAGGAGGGGATTGCCGGGGAGACCATCCAAGCCGCCGATATTATCGCCAAGTCGATTAATGATGCCCTGGACCTGTTGCTCAACCCCCTGCGTCTTACCGCCACCTTGAGGTCTTAATTATTTTTTCAGCAGAAGCCTTCCCCCCAAGCTGAGCATTACCCATCTCTGGACCACTCCTGCTGATGTCTTGGTTAGTGCGATTGTTTTTGCCATTGACTTTGCATGAAACCTTGAGTATGACAGAATTTAGTGAAGAAATCGGTGTTATGGCTTCAAAAACTCGTTTCGGCTGATCTCTCCCAGACGTCATGACTGAGAAGCAGTCCCCCAGGTTCAGGTGGTGGCCCAAGGCCGTTGCGGCGCTGGGAGTGGTGTTTTGTCTGGGTCTCCTGGCCGGGTGGTATGTGACCACGGCATCATTTTGGCAGCGGGTGGGCTGGCGCCTGGTGGCTGCGGTGCAGGACAGGGTCGATGGCGAGGTCTCAGTCAAGGGGATCGCCGGGAATTTGGTTACCGGCATGGTCTTCCACGACCTCAAGATCAGTCGGCCTTCAGGTGATATTATCCGGGCTAAACAGTTGGAGGTCAGCCTCTCCTTGACCTCGTTCTTCCGGCTGCAGCCGGTCATTCGCACCCTGATTTTCCGGGAACCGGAGGTTTTCCTGCACCAGGACGAGGGCGGCGCCTGGAACGTAGCCCACCTTCTCAAAAAAAGGCCGCCACCGCCCTTTGCCGCCATTCATCTGCCGGGCATACGGGTTGAAGGCGGCCGGGTGCAGGTGGACCGCCCGCAACAGCAACTGACCCTCCAGGATATCGGCCTCAGGCTCAATCTAACGATTCAAGCTCCCGGGCGTCCCCAATTGGCTATCCTGGTGCACCAGGGTTCTTTCGGGGTTACGGCGCCACCCTACCCGCCCTTCGAGGCCGACCTGGCCTTGACGTATTCCCCCGAGGGTATTTTCCTGAAAAAGGCCCAGGTAGCGCTGGCCGGTTCCCCGGTGCTCTTTGCCAGGGGGCGATTGGCGGACCTGAGCGCCAGTCCATTATTGAACCTCGACCTCACCGTCCCCGAGCTTTCCGGCCCCCGGCTGCACCAGATCTGGCCGCGGTGGCCCAGGGAACTGAGTTTTCTGGCCAGCCTGGAAACCCGCGGCCCCCTGACGGATCTGCAGATTAATGGTCAGGGCGCTCTCCAAGGGTGCACCTGGCAGCTGCAGGGCGCCTGGCGACATCTGGCCGCAGCCGCTCCCACGGTCAACTTAGCCCTAAAATTCCAGAAGCTCACCGCTGCGGTCCTAAGGGCCTGGCTCCCCCGGGGCGATTTCCTGGATGACCTGACGGCTCTCACCGGGGTCTTATCCCTGAGCACTGTGGGCCACCCCTGGGCCTCGGATACATTGCAGGCCCGCCTGGACCTGGAGCCTTTCTCCCACCGGCAAGCCAGGTTTGAGGCCGGCACGCTGGTTTTTAAGCAGGAGAGACCTGGCAGGCAGCACTTAGCCCTAAATACTCGGGGAAATTTCGGCCGTCTGGAAACCGAGGCCGTGGGACAGCTGATCCCCTGGACCGGTCCTGGAACCTCCGTGGCCGGAGAAATAACCCTGGCCTCCAGTTCCCTCAATCCGGTCCTGCTGCTGGGTCCCCAAGCCCCGCCGGGCGCCCTGGACCTGAAATTCGCCGGAGACTTTCGCCTGCCCTCCTTCAGCCAGTGGCCCCAGGCTCGCCTGGCCGGAAAATTACAGGCTACAGGGAAAATACGGGAATTATCGGTGCAGGAAGTTTCCGCCCAGGGGACCTGGGAAGGCAAAGAGCTCCAGCTAACTACGGCCCGGCTGGATCTGGGCAATCTTAAAGCCGAGGTCCAGGGGAGGTTAGCCGCCGCCTCCGCAGACATGAAACTGGCCGTGGAGCTGTCGCCCCCAGGTCCCTGGCCTCTCCTCCCCGCCGATCTTAAAGGACAAGGGCGGGTGGCCGGCACGCTGCAGGGCTCCTGGCAGTCCCTGGTCTATAACCTGGAGGTGCAGGGGACAAACCTTTCCTGGCGCAGGGTCGGCATGGCAACCCTGCAGGGAAAAGCCGCGGGAACAGTGTCCAAGGATAGCTTCAGCCTCTCGAATTTCGATATCCTGGCCCAAAAACTCAGCACCCCCGCGGGGGTTATCACCCACATACAGGGACTGGGCCAGACCAGGGACGACCATCTGGTCTTTGATATCAAGGCCAGGCACTCCCAAACCTCTTCCGGTTCCCTCACCGGCACGGCCTCCTGGCAGAAAAACGCCACCCGGATCAAAGTGGCGGGGTTTCGCTGGGACTTTGGCAAAGACCAGATCCGGACTGTTGAGGCTGTTACCCTGAACCTTGCTCCCGGCAGTTTTGAAATCTCCCCCTTGCGTCTCAAGTTTCAAGAAAGTCTCCTTTCCCTGGTGGGCCGGGGAAGCCGGGAGGAGGTTTCCCTGAGCCTCAAGGCGGAAAAAGTTAATCTGCAGGAGGTGGCCCGGGTCTGGCCCCAGGCCTCCTTTCTGCACGGCGTTATCACTGCCCAGACCGATATCCAGGGCTCTCCCCGGTCGCCCCTTATCAAGGGCCACTTTACCCTGGCACCAGGCCGAATAGCCAGATTCCATTTCGACTCTTTTCAGACCGAGTGGCTCTATCAGGGAAATGTGCTTTCCGTCAACGGCCGCTGGGTGGAAAAACCGGATAAAGCCCACCTCGCCTGGCAGGGCAGCAGCCCCCTGACCCTGTCGTTGTATCCCTGGTCCTGGCAGGTGCCGGAAACGGGCCTGCAGGCCCGCCTGTGGAGCGACAATTTAAATCTCTCCTTGTTTTCGGTGCTCATTCCCGGCGTAGCCGCCAGCGAAGGACCCCTGGCCCTCCAGGTCCAGGTCGGCGGCAGTATGCTCCATCCCTCTTTCTCCGGCGCCCTGCGCTACGGTGCCGGCACCCTGACCATACGCGAATCCGGGGCCCCCTTGGCCCTGGTTCCAGGAGAAATCCACCTGGAAGGAACCCGCCTCCTGGTGCCCCGATTAGTTTTTCACAGCGGCGACGGCCAGGGGGAGATCACCGGCGGGGCCAGCCTGGAGGGACTGCGGCTGCAGGATGTGCAGCTCTCCCTGGTGGCCAGGGATTTATTGGCGATCCGCCGGGAGGGCTCCCGGGCCGTGGCCCACGGTCAGGTGGGCCTCACCGGCTCCTGGCCGGCCTTTCGGGCCGAAGGCCGCCTCCTGGTCAACGATGCCCAGTTCCGGTCGGGCTTTTTCCGGTCTGAAAAACACAAGGAGATCGTTCTGTTGCCCCGGGTCTGCCAGGTCCCTGCAGACGGGGATGCTGCCGGTTCCACGGTCTGGCAGTTGGAAAAGAATTTCGGGGTTAACCTGGTCATCGACCTTCCGGAGGGCGTCTGGCTGCGGGATAAAGAAGTCAGAGCCGAACTGCAGGGTCAGATCCGGGTGAGGCGGGAGCCCCCCGGACCCAGATACCTGGGCGGCTCGGTCCGGGTCAAACACGGGGGTTTCGCCCTCAATAACAAGATGTTTACAGTGGAAAGAGCCACCTTGGATTTTCCAGACGCACCCAACAAACCCTCCGTGCTGGATGCCCGGGCCTCCCGGCAGGTGGACGACTATACCCTCTTCGTGGCGGCCTACGGGCCGGTGGACGCCCTGCGGACCAGGGTGGAGAGCAGCCCGCCCCTCCCCCCCCGGGACATCCTGTCATTGTTGGTCTTCGATCATCTGGCCGACAAGATGACCCGGGAGGAATATATTACCGCCACGCAAAAGGCCATGGGGATTCTCGGAACCTTGACGGCCCAAAAATTAAAATCTCTCCTGGGGGATGAGCTGCCACTGCTGGGAGAGGTTTCCCCCACCACCAGCCAGGAAGCCCTGGGGGTGGGGAAAAAACTCGGCAAGGACATCACCGTCAGTTATGAACGGCGCCTCAACCCCGTGCAAGGGGAGGACGTCAACCAGATCAGGCTGGATTACCGAATCCGCAAGTATTTAAGCGCCGAAACCCAAATAGGCCGCAAAAACACCGGCGGCGATATCTTTCTCAACTTCGACTTTTAAAACTCCTTTCATGCCATCCCCGTCATATTTACTGAGCTTCCGCCGCTTCCTGGACTACTCGCCGGAGCACTGAAAAATCGCCCCCCGGCAACAGGTCCAAACGATGCTGCAGACTCTTCAGGGCCGCGGGAATAAACTGCCGGAAAAAAGGCTTGCCCCGCTGCTGACTAAGGTAGCCGTAAGCCCCAAGGATCTGCAGATTACGGCAGAGGGCCACATGATTATAGCGCCATCGCCAGGCCGCGGCCTCAACCGGGACATGCTCCCGCAGGAGGGCCAGGTATTCGGCCACCAAGGTTTCCTGCGTCATGTAGGGAAGATTGACATAGGGATCCAGGAGCAGGGCCGCCAGGTCATAGTGGCGAGGCCCCAAACGGGCGCCCTGAAAATCGATGACCCAGATCCGGCCCTGATGCACCATCAGGTTCCGGGACTGAAAATCCCGGTGCAGAAAGACGTTCTCGGCGGGATAGAGCGACCTTTGGATCAACAGGTCGAAATCCTGGGATAACTCAGCCTCAGTTGTTCTGAGCCCGAAATATCCCTGCAAAAAAGCCCTGACACAATACTGGCACTCCCGCTCCCGCACCAGGTCGGCGTCATAGGCCGGCGTGTCAAAACACCAGTCCGGGGAAAACCCCTCGGTCCCGGCTACTTGGAGATGCACCAGGACCTGCAGGGCCTGGAGATAGAGGGCCATTTTCCCGGCCTCAGCAGACCGCTGCCGATATTCCCCCTGCAGGCAGGCATCGCCCAAATCCTGCAGCAGGAACCAGCCTTCCTCCCGGCAATAGGCGAAAATTTCAGGAACCGGGGCCCCCTGCCGGCGCAGATGCCGGCCGATGGCAAAATACGAGTCATTTTCCGTTACCGGCTCCCCTGGGGGCCGGGGATGATAAAGGCAGATGAGGGAACCGTCCTGTCGCCAGAGCCGGTAAAACCGCCGGTCGGAACCGTCCGCCGCGATGGGCCGGATATCCGCTGTCCGGCCTCCCCATGCCAGGATTTCCCGGCGCAACTGCGGCGCCTGGGAGAAGTCACTTTCCGGGTTCATACGATTATAATACCGTTTCCGGTTTCCGGTTAAAATATTATCTATTTTTACATAGCTGATTGCTGATAGCTGAACGCCTCCTTAGTATTTAAACCGGAAACCGGAAACTGCAAACCGAAAACAGCCTTTTACTCGTTGATGATTTCGATGACCTTGGCTCTGCCGGTCTGCGAGACCTTAATCCGGCCGACCCCGGGCAGGAACAGGGGTTGCAGGTCGGCCAGGGAGAAAGCTGACTTTTGGGGGTGGGAGTGACGCGGGGCGCTAGACGGGGAGGTGGGCAGAGAGGCGGACTTCGGCAAGTCGTAGGGTTGGCCGGTATATTCCTGCATGATGCCGGCCACATAATTCCGGGTTTCGGCAAAGGGCGGCACCCCCTGGTACTTGGCCACATTCTCCGGTCCGGCATTATAGGCCGCCAGGGCCAGGGGGAGGTTGTTTCCGAACCTCTCCAGGCACTGTTTCAGGTAGCGGACGCCGCCGTCGATGTTTTCCGCCGGGTTAAAGGGGTCTTGCACCCCCAACAGGGAAGCCGTTCCCGGCATGAGCTGCATCAGGCCCATGGCCCCCTTGGGTGATACCGCCTGGGAATTGAACCCCGATTCTTTGCGGATGACCAGCCGCACCAGATTCGGGTCAACCCCGTGTGCCTGGGCGGCTTGATCAATGAGGGGGGAAATCGGCGTATCCGAATCCCGGGAGGTCAAGGGCCCCGGCGGCCAGGTCGAGGTTTCCGGACGTCTTTGCCGGCCCCCGCCCCGAATGACGATGGGAAGGCCTTCCCCCTCCTGGCCGGAAACCCGGATAACCTTGACGTGCCTCCGGGAAGCCAGCAGCTCCAGGGTGTTGGTCTGCTCCGGCAGGCTCTTTTGGTTCCTGCCGGATTTTTCCATGATAAGCAGAGAGCCGTCCGGTCTTACCCGGATGAAATTCGCCTGGGGCCAGGCCTCGCCCACTGCCAGGAACAGGCTTAACAACACGGTGAGCAGGAGGTATGGCGCCATATTATGCTGTTTCCGGTTTCCGGGTTTTAGTTAACTAATGGTAGGCGTTCAGCTATCAGCAATCAGCTTTCAGCAAAAACAATGGGTTAAGAAAACTAAACGAGAAACCAGCGATCTGCCATCTTAGAATAACTATTTGAATTTAAAGCATTAGCTGACCGCTGAAAGCTGACCGCTGAACGCTTACAAATAATGCTTCATTGAATCGGCAAGCTTGCGTCATTTTTTGATAAAACTTTCCATAATCTGGATAACCGCCGGGCCTAAAATAACCACCATGAGGGCTGGAAAAATAAACAACAGGAGCGGGAAAATCAGTTTCACCGGGGTCTGGGCCGCTTTTTCCTCCAATTTCTGGCGGCGGGTGGTGCG
>VGSX01000173.1 GCA_016874895.1 Deltaproteobacteria bacterium | reverse complement strand
TCAAGTCGTCAAATGATATTTTTTCAGTTTGTACTGGAGCAGGCTTTTGGTGATGCCCAGGAGTTCCGCGGCCCGGACCTGGACCTGGCCGCTTTTTTCCAGGGCCCGGCGGATCATCTGCTCCTCAATGCCGTCCAGGGCCTCGGGCAACGGGGTGTTCAGGGGGATGAAGCGGTCAATGTCCAGGCTGGGCTCGGCCGGGGCGGGGGCCAGTTCCCCGGGCAGGTCCTGGGGGCTGATGACGTTGTGGCTGCACAGGATGACCGCCCGCTCCATGACGTTTTCCAGCTCCCGGACGTTACCCGGCCAGGCATACTGGATCAGCACTTTCAAGGCTTCCGGGGTGATGCGGGTCTTGTCCCGGAGGTTTTCCTGGACATACTTTTTAATGAAATGGGCCGCCAGCAAGGGGATGTCTTCCTGGCGCTGCCGCAGGGACGGCAGGTGGAGGTGGACCACGTTGAGGCGATAGAACAGGTCCTCCCGGAAACGCCCGGCCTCCACCGCCTCTTTCAGATCCCGGTTGGAGGCCGCCACCACCCGGACGTCCACCTTGATGGTGCGGACGCCGCCCACCCGCTCGAATTCCATCTCCTGGAGCACCCGGAGGAGCTTGACCTGGAGGCCCTGGGACATTTCCGCCACTTCGTCCATAAACAGGGTGCCGCCGTCGGCCAATTCAAACCGGCCCTTGCGCATGGCCACCGCGTGGGTAAAGGCGCCCCGTTCATGGCCGAAGAGTTCGCTCTCCAGCAGGGTTTCGGTCAAGGCGGCGCAATTGACGGAGATGAAGCTTTTGGCGGCCCGGTTGCTGCACTGGTGAATGGCCCGGGCAATGAGTTCCTTGCCGGTGCCGCTCTCGCCGGTAACCAGGACCGTGGCCCGGGATTGGGCCACCCTTTTCACCAGGGCCAGAATTTCCTCCATGACCCGGGAGGTTCCCACAATGTTGGGGAAGCCGTACTTTTTGTCCAATTCCTGGTTCAGCCGGCGGTTTGCCAGGATGAGGCGCCGGTACGCCAGGGCCTTGGCGATGGTCACCAGGATCTCTTCGTTTTTGAAGGGCTTGAGGATGTAATCGAAGGCGCCCTTTTTCATGGCCGAGACCGCTTTTTCCACGGTGCCGAACGCGGTCATGATGATCACCGGCAACTCCGGGTAGAGTGGCTGCAATTTCTCCAGGAGATCGATGCCGCTCATTTTGGGCATCTTCATATCGGTGAGGACGAGGTCCAGATCGGAGGCCCCGGCGATCTTCACCGCCTCGATGGCGCTGGGGGCGGTGAGAACTTCATAACCGGCCTCCCCCAGCAGGGTTTCCATGACGGTGAGATAATTGGTTTCGTCGTCAACGACTAGGATAGTATCCATGGTGGTCTGGACTCGCTTTCCGCCTGGCCGGACGGTGAACGGTCAAGTGGCGGCACTCGTTAACTTACCTTTTGCAGCGCCGGGGCCGGCAGGGTGATGCTGACCGTGGTCCCGGTTTCCGGGGCGCTGCTGATCTCCAACTGACCCTGATGCGCTTCGATGAGGCTTTTGACGATGGGCAGTCCCAGGCCGCTGCCTTTTTCCTTGGTGGTAAAAAAGGGGTTGAGGATCTTATTCAAGACCTCGGGCTCAATGCCTTCCCCATCATCTGCGAAGCGGATTTCTCCCCCCTGACCGCGGGGGCCGGGGGCGGTGGACACGGTCAGGTGGCCGCCCCGGGGCATGGCCTGGATGGCATTCAGGAGAATATTCAAGAAGGCCTGGTACAGGAGATCCTGGTCAGCCATGAGGACCCGGCCGTCAAGCTGATATTCCCGGGTGACTTTGATGCCCAGGCGGTCGATCTCGGGGGCCAGCAATTCCAGACCCCGGTTTAAGGTCGCCTCCAGATCGCAGGGGCGGAGGTTGGGGATGCGGGGCCGGGCAAAATCCAAAAATTCCGTGACTTTCTCGTTAAGGCGGTTGGACTCTTCCACGATGATCTGGGCCAGGCGATTTTGGGGTTCATAGCGGGCCAGCCGGTCCCGCAGGATCTCGGCGGTGGAACTGATGATCCCCAGGGGATTGCGGACCTCGTGGGCGACCCCCGCGGTCATCTCCCCCAGGGCCGCCAGGCGCTCCGACCGGTGGAGTTGCGCTTCCAGGCGAAGCTGCTCCTCCTGGCGCCGCTCCAGGATGATGCCGGCCTGCTTGACGATTTGCCGCAAGACAATAAATAACAGGCCCATGATCACCACCAGGGTGACCAAAATGATCAGCCGGAAGTTGGCGATTTCGGCAAAGTCCCCGGAGATGTTCTGGGTTATCTCAATGACGCCCACCACCGGACCGGTCTGGGGAATGAGCTTCTCCTCCAGCCGGAAGGGGATGTAAGCCTTGAGGGTCTGGTGCTGATAACTGCGAGGCCAGAAGATGCTCCAGAGGGCGCTGTAGCCGGGCAACTCAAAGTAGTTTTCCCCGGCCAGGGCCCGTTGCACCCCCACGACATCGGCGCATTTTTTCCCCAGGGGCACTGGGGCGGTGCTGTACGAGAAGACCCCTTCCTGATCGTACTGGTTCAGTTGCTCCACGTGAAAGCCATGGATGGTGGTGCGGACCACCATGTCCAGGCGCTTGGATTGCTCCGGGTCCGACAGGGTGATGCGCCCGCCCTTTTCGAAGGCGGTGGGCAGGACGAATTGCTGATAGATCTGGTGGTTCAGGTTGGCGGCCAGCAGGATCAGATAGTCTTCGTTTTTCTTCAGGTTCATCTGCTGGGTCCGGAGGGTCAGGAGCACCGTCAGGATGACGGTAAACACCAGAATGACCACAAAGCCGGGCAAGGAGAAAAATTTTACCAGGCCGAAGGTGTCCAGGTCTTTCCCCGGACGCCACCAGGAGGTCGTGAGTTTCAGGGGCTTCATGATGGTTCAGGCAATCCGGTATTTCTCCAGCGCCGGCGGGGCCTCGGTAAATTCCCGGAGATAGTTTTCGAACCCCGGCCGGCCCATCAAGCCATAGGTAGTTTGCTTGCCCCCCTCCACTCCCGGCTGGTCGAAGGCGTTGACCCCGAAGAGGAAAGCCGCCGCCACCGTCACCACTTCCAGGAGGTGGATTAATTGCCCGATGGTAAAGGGGTTGATCTCCGGCAGGTGCAAGGTCAGGTTGGGCCGGCCGGCCTTCATGAGATTAAAGGCGGTGGCCTGCCGCTCTCCCTCAAGCAACTCGTTTACGGAGCGGCCGCCCAGGTAGCTCAGGGCTTCCTGGTCGGGATACAGGTCCGGGATCTCCAGGTGATGCTTAAACTTATCCACGGCCAGGAAGGTGATCAGCTTGTCATGGGGTCTTTCCATGTAAAGCTGCAATTGGGAATGCTGGTCGGTGGCTCCCATGGCCCGGACCGGGGTGCTGCCGGCATTAACGACGTTGCCCTGGAGATCATGGCGCTTTCCCAGGCTTTCGGCCCAGAGTTGGCAGAACCAATCCGCCATCCCGGCCAGGGTGCTGGCGTAGGGCATGAACACCAGAATGGGCCGGGCTTTGGCGGCGGCAAAGAGATAGAAGAGGGCGGCCAGGCGATAGGCCGGGTTTTGGTCAGGCGCCGCGTCTTTCAGGCGCTGATCCATGAACCGGGCCCCGGCCAGGAGTTCCTCCACCTCAATGCCGGCCAGAACCGCAGGCAAGAGCCCCACGGCGGAGAGCACCGAGAAACGGCCCCCCACATTGGCGGGGACGGCCAGGGAAGCCAGGCGCTCTTTAGCCGCCAGGCGCCGGAGCGGCCCCTTTTCCGGGTCGGTGGTAATGATGAGGCGCTCCCGGGCCTTGGCCTCCCCCACCCGGCCTTTTAACAGTTGGTATATCCACAGGAACTGGGCCAGGGTTTCGGCGGTATGGCCTGATTTGCTGATGACGTTGAAGGCGGTGCGCCGCATATCCAGGCCGTCCAGCAGGCCGTACAGGGAGTCGGGGTCAATATTGTCGGCCATCCAGAGTCCGAGCTTCAGTTGGCGGCGGGCCATGGGGAACTTGTTGTGTTGGGGGTGGCACAAGGCCTGATGCAGGGCCCGGGCTCCCAGGGCGGAGCCGCCGATTCCCAGCACCACCAAATCCCAGCACCACTCCAACAGCGGTTTGGCAATCTGGCGGATATCTTTGACGACCTGGGTCTGGTAGGGCAACTCCATGAAACCCATCTGGCCGCTCTCCCGCCGGGCGGCCAGGTCTTGATGCAGCGCCCCCAGCCGGGGGGCCAAGCCTTGCAGGTCCGTTTCGGTAAGGCCGCGCTCTCCCAGGAACTCTGCCATGGCATAATTGTGGTCGAGGCTCAACTTCATGCTCTGGACCCACTTGGGGTCTTCGTGGCGCTTCATGGGCATCTCGCTTTCTGGGGTACGGCCGGGTCTGGCCCCGGGGCCGAAAAATTGCCGTATCTTAAAACTTTAGCCCAGAGTGCCCGGAGATTCAAGGGGAATCGGGGCCGCGCGGGATAGCCCTATCTTCCCTTGACATCATTCCGGCACTGCCGTTAAGATACGATTAATTATAACAAAAAAGGTTACAGCGGTGACCGCCCCTTTACAACCCGTAAAAAATGTTGACAGAGGCCCAGGGCAGAGGCGCTCCCGGCTTGGGCGTTTTACTCTTTTTTCCCTTGTTATTCCATCAGTTATCTTGAATCAGGCGGGCTGGCGGGGTTGGAACGACCATTGCTTGATAAATCAAGGACGCGGTATGCCTGGAGGCGCCGGGTTGCCCGGATCCTTTTCCGCACTTGACCTGCAGGGGCACTGATGGAAGCGCGACACTACAAGAAGTTATGGTGGGAAATCATCCTCGCGACCCTGAGTTTCTCCGTATTCCCCTTGCTTATCCTGGGAGGAGTGATTTATCACCAGTTCAGCGTGTCCTATACCGCCAAGATCATGGACAACATGAAAACCCTGGCGGAGAATCGAGCCAGTTCCATTGACCTGTTTCTGGAGGAACGGATTGCCCAGCTTACCGGTCTGGCGAACACTCAATCTCTGGGACAATTGCAGAACGAAGATTATTTAAACAGGGTTTTTAATATCATCCAGACCCGCTCCAAGTCATTTTTAGACCTGGGGGTCATCGACGAGGAAGGCAACCACCTGGCCTATGTGGGACCACATTACAGCATCTTGAAAAAAGTGAACTACAAGGATGAGAAATGGTTTCAAGAGGTGATGGTCACGGGGGTTTACGTCAGCGATGTCTTTCTGGGATTCAGGAAAATCCCCCATTTCATCATTGCCGTCATGGTGCGGGAGAAGAACCAGAGTTGGGTTCTCAGGGCCACCATCGATTCGGACATTATCGATAATATCGTGCGGGCCGCCTGGATCGGCAAAAAAGGCGACGCCATGATCATCAACCGGGAAAACGTGCTGCAGACCACGCCGCGTTTTGGCGGCAAGGTCATGGAGCCCCCCAAGGCTCCCGACTTCGCCGCGGCCACCGGGACCATGGTGGAGGCCATGGACTTTCGGGGGGAGACCATCATCTATGCCACCAGCATCATCAAACTGAAAAAGTGGATCTTGGTCATCTCGGAAGCTCCCACGGAGCAGTTGACGCCGCTGTTGCAGGCCAGATTTCTCGCAGCCTTAATCGGTCTCGGCGGGGTGGTGCTCATCATCATCGGAACCTACGTTACCACCCGGGCGATGATGAAGGAACTGCAGCGGATGGACCGGAAGCAGGCGGCCAGCGATGAAATGGCGATACAGTCCAGCAAGATGGCGGCCCTGGGCAAGATGGCCGCGGGCATTGCCCATGAAATCAACAACCCCCTGGCGGTGATCGGCGAGAAGGCGGGGTGGATGAAGGACCTGCTGGCCATGGAGGATGTGGCCAAAAGTGAACACTTCCAGGAACTGTTGGACGCGGTGCACAAGATCGAGTTTCATGTGGTCCGGGCCAAGACGGTGACCCACCGCCTGTTGGGGTTTGCCCGGCGGATGGAGCCCGTGGAGGAGCGGGTCAATATTAACGAGATCCTGGATGAGAGCATCGACTTTTTGGAGAACGACGCCCGCTACCGCAACATCGATATCCAGACGAATTACGCCCCGGACCTGCCGTTGACCACCACGGACCAGGCCCAGCTGCAGCAGGTGTTCCTGAACATTATCACCAATGCCATCGACGCCATCGACAAAGATGGGGAGATCGTCATCAATACCAGGTCCATAAAGCAGAACAACCGAATATCCATTGAGATCAGCGACACTGGCCCGGGAATTCCCAAGGAGGCGTTGCCGAAAATCTTCGACCCCTTTTTCACCACCAAGGAAGTGGGCAAGGGCACCGGACTGGGTTTATCCATTGCTTATAGCATTATCGAAAAGTTGGGCGGCAGGATCATGGTGGCCAGCGAGGAAGTCATAGGCACCACGTTCACCATTTATTTGCCGGTGAAATGACCCGAGGAGGCGATGGTATGGAGAAGTTCAAGATGTTAGTGGTGGATGATGAGCCGGACTTTCTGGAGACCATTATCAAGCGGCTGAAGGCGAGAAAGATTGAGGTCGCCGGGGTGGACAGCGGCTACAAGGCCTTGGAATTCCTGGATAAGCATGACGTTGATGTCATCGTCCTGGATGTCAAGATGCCGGGGATGGATGGGATTGAAACGTTGCGGGCGATCAAGAAGAAGAAAGCCCGGGTGGAAGTAATCATGCTCACCGGCCACGCCTCGGTGGAATCGGGGATTCAGGGGATGCAACTGGGGGCCTTTGATTATGTCATGAAACCCGTGGCCCTGGACGAGCTGCTGGAGAAGGTGCGCCAGGCTTATGACCGGAAGATGATCCAGGCAGACAAGGCCTGATCCCGGAAACCCGGCAAGGCTGTCAACGCCCGGGAAACGAAGGCCTGGCGTGGAGGCGGTGCCCCGGAGGCGCCGGACAACCCCCGGGCGTTACCTCTGAGAAATTTCTCCGGCTCGCAAATCTTGATCTTTCCCGGTAAGGTGAGGCGCCAGGCGCCCCTGAGATTTCGTCCCTAATTTTTCCCGGGACGATTGTCCGCCAGGGTAGTCGCTCCGGCAAATTTCTCTGATCTTTTTCTCCGGGGCCTTGCAATGGTGATATTCAACCTTAAAATAAACCGTGGGGAGACCCGGAATCGCGGGGAGACCCACCGGCTGACGGAAGCCGGAATATCCTGAAGGAGGTATTAGCCATGTCAGGTACCAATGTCGCCAGGATAACTCATGTTATCGCTGAATCCCCCAAGGGCTTTGATGATGCGGTGCAGGTGGGGTTCGCCCGGGCCGCCAGCACCCTCAGGGGCATCACCGGCCTGCGCATCGTCGAGCAGCGGGTTTCGGTCAAGGATAACAAGATCAACACGTACCGGGTGAAGATGGAGGTTATTTTTATCCTGGATTGAGTTGCCCCGGGTCCCAAGAGTTCATGGACGGAGAGTAAGATCTAAGGTTGCCTCCCTGGTGAAGAGATGCGCTCTCTGGACGGTTCTTACGGCGAGGGGGGCGGGCAGATTCTGCGCACCGCCTCTCCCTGGCCGCTTTGACGGGGGCGCCGGTCCGGATCGAAGGCATCCGGGCCAAGCGCTCCA
>VGSX01000172.1 GCA_016874895.1 Deltaproteobacteria bacterium | reverse complement strand
GGCAGGGACCAGGTCCAGGTGACGGCGCCCCCCGGCCAGGACCTCGGCCGCTTCGATGAGCTGCCAGGCCTTGGGGGTAAGGTCTGCGGCGGACATGCCCAGACCTATGAGGTGGACGGGAATCATAGTTTAGTGGTCAGTGGTCAGTGGTCAGTGGCCAGTGGTCAGTGGTCAGTGGTCAGTGGTCAGTGGTCAGTGGCCAGTGGCCAGTGGCCAGTGGTCAGTGGTCAGTTTTTGGTTTCTGGCTTCTGGTTTCTGGTTTTTGGTTTCTGGCTTCTGGTTTCTGGTGGGGCAGGCCTCCGGGCCCGCCTACAGAAGAAATTGTTTCCCCACCTTTTGTTTCAAACTGCTCCGAAAAGTTCACCAAGTAGGGCGGGAAAGCGAAGCGCATCCCGCCTTTAAACAAACTTTTCCTGCTTTACGCCCCCGGTCCATGAGGAACTGCCCTGATTTTTTTCTCCAGTGCCTAAGTCTTCCTAACAAATAGGGAATATTTAAAATTGCCGTCCGGATATCCTGTTCACCCTATCCCCCGCCACAGAAGCGCCCCCTCGGAGGAAAATATCAGGGTCTGCAAGCGCACCGGGCGGTCCGCGAAGGTTTTTAAAGTCCGGAGCATACCCTCCCCTACCCTTCCCACCACCGCCTGGGCCCCGGCGGCCAGCAGCAGATCCAGGGCCCCCCGGGCCGTGTTGGCCCGAATAACCGCCTGGGACAAGGCGGTGCTGCCGGTAAGCTCCTGGGTCCAGCGGGCCAGCAGGTTCAGGTCAACTTCCCCCCGGGAGGCGTGGGTGTGACCCAGCCCCTGGGCCATTTTCAGGGCCTTGCCGAAGAAGGCGGCCACGCTGATCTCCCGGAAACCCAGGCGTCCGGCCAGCCGGAGGGCGAAGTGAACATAATCTCCCATCTGGACAAAGGCCTCCTCGGGGAGAGCCGGTATCAGACTTTGGGCCAGGGCCTCGCTCCGGCCGCCGGTGCTGAACACCACCTGCGCCAGTCCCGCGGCCCGGGCCACCTTCAGGGCCCAGGCGATGGTGGCCCGGTAGGCCTGGTGGGAAAAGGGTTTCACCAGCCCGGTGGTACCCAGAATTGATATCCCCCCCAGGATGCCCAGCCGGGGGTTGAGGGTCTGACGGGCCAGCTCCTCTCCCTGGGGGACGAAAATCTCTATCTCCAGGCGCAGTCCCCGGCCCGGAAAAAGCTGGCCCCACCAGTGCGCCGCCACCTGGCGGATGATCTTCCGGGGCACCGGATTAATGGCCGGCTCCCCCGGCGGTATGGGCAGGCCGGACTTGGTGACCAGCCCCACCCCTTCCCCCCGGGAGAAGCGTATTTCTCCGGCAGGGGCGGAGCCGTTGAGGGTGCGGACTCTGGCCCCGATCTGGGCCCCATGGGTGACATCCGGGTCATCCCCCGCGTCCTTGATCACCCGGGCCTCCCCGACAGCCCCGGCCAGGGTCTGGGAGTGCACCGGCACCAGGAGGGATCCGCCCCCGGGCAACGGCACTTCTACAAAAGGCGGCGCCTGCCGTTCCCCCAGAGCCAGCAGCGCCGCGGCCACGGCCCCGGCCGCGGCCGTACCCGTGGAAAAGCCGTTGCGCAGGCTGCGGTGGCGGACTGATTTACTCACCGCCTCAACTCCACCAGATATACGGCCCGGTTACGATTATCAGGCTCAGGATGCGCAGCCCCTGGCTGGTGAGCAACAGCTGGCCCCCCAGTTTCGGGGAAAAGATCCCCGCATGGGTGGGCAGTTGGTGCCGTAAAGCCCGGATGGGAGCGGCCACGATGGACCCCAGCATCAGGGCCACCACGGTCTGCTGGGTGGTCAGGGCCCCCGCGGCCATCAGGGCCCCGGCCGCGGCCGCGCCGGAACTGAATTCCGCCGCCACGCTGAAAATAATCACCGAAGCCGCCTCCAGGGGCAGGAAGGTAACCGTAATCAGACCGGCCGTGGCCTGGCGGGCGTAATCGAACAAGCCGGCCTGCTGCGCCAGGAAGATCATGATATAGATGGGCATGGTGTAACAGATGAGCCGCAGGAAGCGCTTCTGGAACTTTTTCCACAGGGCGGCAAACTGCAGGCCCCTGGCCTGGGGGGCCGACTCTACGGGCTCTCGGGCAGCCACCGTCGGTTTCAGGGTAAAGTGGGCATACGCCAGAACGCCCAGGGTGCGCAGGCTCGCGGCCAGGAGGTTCAGGCCCAGATATATAATGCCCGCCATGCCGGTGAGGGGCGCCAGGATGAAAAAGGTGGTGGGCAGGTGCAACACAAAGGCCGGCAGACCCGTGTTCAACAGGTAACTGAGCCGCAGTTCCCGGAGGCTGAGCTTGCCCTCCTGGTAATAGCCCATGAGCAGGGTGTTGGCCACGATCCCCGAGAAAAACGAGGTGCTGAAGGCCGCGGCGCTTTCGGTGCCGAAGCGGCCCCAACCGATCAGGGGACGCACCAGTTTTCCCAGCCGGGCGGTCCACCCCAGGGCCTCGATGACCTGGCCGAGGAACAGCCCCACTCCCAGGTAGCCCAGAAGCTTCAGAAAAGGCCAGAACAGCTTGGCGTACATTACCTCGGGGGACAGCTTCAGGGAAGTGCCCCCGGCCATATTGACCAGGAGCAGCCCCACCCCCAGGGCCAGAAACAGCCAGGGGAGATAATGTGACCTGGTCTTGGCCGCAACCCTCCCGTGCATGGTTAGCGTGCCTCCCGAGCCTGCATCATTAAAACCCTCTCCCCTTCCTTTTGATAATAATCAGTGATAAATAGGGCATCTTCTGGTTTCTCAGGGGCCGCAGGTCATGGACCACGGTCTGGCCGGAAAGCCCGCACATGCTGATGCAGGTGGCGCAGTCCAGCAGCCCCAATTCTTCCAGGGTCTCGAAGATCTTATCAAAATGCCGGTAGGTTTTGAGCATCACCACATTGTCACTGGTGGCGATGGCCTCCCGCAGGCGGTCCCCGCCCCGGGCCCCGGAAACGAGATAAAAGGATTCCTCCCCTTCGGTCAGGGGGATATTCGCCAGGGCCGCCGCGGCATTATAAGAGGTAATACCCGGAATGGTGACGGCCTGAATCTCGGGATTCATTTTCTTGACGGTTTTTAACAGATAACCATAAGTGGAATACGTCAGGGGGTCGCCGATGGTCAAGAAGGCGGCGTCCTGACCCCGCTGCAACACCTCCAGCACCTTCCGGGCATTGGCCTCCCAGGCCTGCTCCAGTATCCCGCGGTCGGAGGTCATGGGAAAGTGCAGGGGTTCCACCTCGGCCTGGGCAATGTAATGCCGGACGATGTTCAGGGCCAGGCTGTAGTCATTCTTGGTGGACGCCGCGGCAAAAACGTAGGGCACCCGTTCCAGGACACGCAAGGCCTTCAGGGTGATCAGTTCCGGATCCCCCGGCCCCACCCCGATACCGTAAAGGACTCCGGTGGTCGCGCTCATACCGCTTATTCCCCCTCAGCCAGGATGGCCAGGGCGTTCAGGGCGCTGGCCGCCAGGGCGGAACCACCCTTGGGCCCCACCAGGGTGATGTAAGGGCATTCCTCCCCCAGCAGGGCCTCCTTGGACTCCGCCGCGTCCACGAAGCCCACCGGCAGCCCGATAATCAGGGCCGGGGGAGTCATGCCCTGGGCCAGAAGGGCCAGCAGGCGGCGCAGGGCCGTGGGGGCATTGCCGATGGCCACAATGCTGCCGGGGAGTGCCGCCGCGGCCTGCTCCATGGCCGCGGCGGACCGGGTGAGGCCTTTCTCCCAGGCCAGGTCCGCCACCTGGGGGTCGTCCAGGAGGCACCGGGCCGCAATGCCTAACCGCTCCAGGCGGCCGCGCACCCCGGCCAGCAGCATCCGGGTATCGGTGAACACCGGGCGGCGTTCCCTTAAAGCGGCCACCCCGGCCGCCACCGCCTGGGGATGAAAGCGCACCAGGTGCAGGAGCTCCAGGTCCGCCGAGGCGTGGATCATGCGGCGCACCACGGCCCACTGGGCCGGCGGCCAGTCATGCTGGCCCACCGCGGCCTCGATGCGCCGGAAGCTTTCCTGTTCAATGTCCTGGGGTGGTATAGAGTGCATTAATACTTCTCCTTATAACGCCGGCAATAGGCCACGAGATTCCGGGCCAGGTCGGGGTTGCTGCCGAAATGCAGGTGCACGTAGCTGGCCAGGGTATTGTCTTGCCAAAAGCCCTCAGGTTGGGCACTCTGGCCCTGGCGGTCGGCCAGCCTGTAGGCCTGGGGCAGGCCGTCCACCTCGGAAGTGATTTCCGAGTAGTGAAACTCATGCCCCCGGGCCACGGTCCCGGCCGGCCCCAGGAGGCAAGGGGTCTGCACCGTTACCTGGCGGTAGCCCAGAGCCTTGAGCCGGGGCAGCATCCGCACCTCCAGGGGCAGGACCCCCGCCAGGGGGGTTCTCTCGCCTGAAAGGTTGGTGAGCCCCCGGCTGAGATACATTAACCCGCCGCATTCGGCATAAATGGGCAAGCCCTGCAGGGCTACCTCTTGAATCTGCCGGCGCATTCCCTCATTGGCGGACAGGGCTCCCGCAAAAACCTCGGGATAGCCGCCGCCCAGGTAGAGGCCGTCCAGCTCGCCGGGCAGACGGCGATCGTGCAGCGGGGAAAAAAACCGCAGCTCCGCCCCGGCCTGGGCCAGACGGGCGAGATTTTCGGGATAATAAAAACAGAAGGCCTGATCCTGGGCCACCCCCAGGCGCACCCGGGGCGGGACCGCCTCATCCGGGCGGCCCCCGGCCTCATCCAAGGGTATGAGGGGCAGCAGCTTAAGGAGGGCATCCAGGTTCAGGTGGTTCTCCATGAGGTCCGCCAGTTCCTGGAGATAGGCCGGGGTCAGGGAGTGCTCCTGGGAGGTCACCAGGCCCAGGTGCCGCTCGGGGATGGCCAGCGTCTCCCGCCTGGGCAGGCCGCCCAGGCAGGCCACCTGGGGCATCTGGGCCAGGGCCTGGCGCAGATAGGCCAGATGACGTTCGCTGCCCACCCGGTTAAAGATGACTCCGGCCAGTTTGAGCTCCGGATCAAAAGAGTTGAAGCCGTGCACCAGGGCCGCAGCGCTGCGGGCCATGGAGCGGGCGTCCACCACCAGGAGCACCGGCAGCCCCAGCCACTTGGCCATCTGGGCCGTGGAACCGGCTTCCGAGGCCCCGTCGTAGCCGTCGAAGAGGCCCATCACGCCTTCCACCAGGGCCAGATCCGCCTCCCCCAGGCTCCGTTGGAAAATACGCCGGTTTTCCGCCTCCGGCAGCATCCAGCCATCCACATTGTGGGACGGACACCCCGCGGCCTGGCCGTGGTGGCCCGGATCGATGAAGTCCGGCCCCACCTTAAAGGGCTGCACCCGCAGGCCCCGGCGTCTGAAGGCCGCCATCAGCCCCAGGGCCACAGTGGTCTTGCCCACCCCGCTGGACACCCCGGCGATGACTAGACCCCGGCAGCCTGAAATCATGGTCTCGCCTCCGGGAAGAGCCCGGGGTGCAGAAAGGCGGCCAATTGCACCACCGCGTCCGCGGCCCCGGGACTGGGCCGGGAGAACAAACGCTCCTCCACCACCAGCACCCGGCCGGTTTTTACTGCCCGCAGGATGCCAAAATGCGGCCGGGCGGCCGGCGGCGAGGGGTTCGGATTCATGGGCCCCTGCTGCACGATATAGGCGTCCGGGTCCCCGGCGATCACCGCCTCCAGGTTCATGCGGGCGATTTTCTTGGGCACCGTGACCACATTGACCCCCCCGGCCCGGACGATCACCTCATTCACAATGGACCCGGCCCCGGCCCCCAAGAGGTTGGGATAGCGGACTTCGTAAAAAACCTTGGGCCTCTCTGTCACATTCTGAAGTCTTGCAGCCACCGCCAGCAATTTCCCCTGCATCTCCTCTATGAGGGCTGCGGCCCGGTCCGGGCAGCCGGTGAGCACCCCCAGCCGCTGGATCACGGCAAAAATATCCTCAAAGCTGGTGGGGTGAAAGACGGCCACCGGGGCCCCCTGCCGCCGGAGCTGGTCCAACCCGGGCATGTTCTCCTGCCGGCCGGCGTTCTGGATGATCAGGTCCGGCTTCAGGCCCAGGATCATCTCCACGTTGGGACGCATGTGCGTCCCGATACTGGGTTTCGCCAGGATCTCCGGGGGTTGCGTGTCGGCCTTGGTGCGCCCCACCAGCCGGTCGGTCAGCCCCATGCCCGCCAGGATTTCATTATAGGCCCCGTATAAGGCGATAATCCGCCGGGCCGGTTCGGCCAGGGAGACCTCCTGCCCGTTGTCGTCATGAATGAGCAGGTTCCCGGCCCAGGCCGTCCCCCCAGGCGCCAGGAGCAGCGCCAGAGACAACAGGGCGGCCAGCACCGGGGACAAAATAGGCCTGGGGGTCGCCGGTGACCGGGTGGTGCACCACCATAATCTTGGTTTCATAAAGCTCCGAAAGGATATCGGCCCGAAAGATGCTGGCCTTGGGACCGTCGGCCATGATCCGGCCGTTTTTCAGGAAAATCAGCCGCTGGCAATACAAGGCCGCCAGGTTCAGATCGTGCATGATACACAGCAGGGTGGCGCCCTGGCGGTTTTTTGCCGTCAGCAGATCGAAGATCTGGATCTTGTGGGCCGCGTCCAGGGCCGAGGTGGCCTCATCCAAGAGCAGGATGGGGGCCTCCTGGGCCAGGGCCCGGGCAATCATGACCATCTGGCCCTCCCCGCCGGAAACCTCCGGCAGCAGCCGGGAGGCCAGATGCAGGGTGCCGGTCTCCTCCATGGCCGTCAGGGCCAGGTCCAGGTCCTGCCGGGAATAGTCGCCCCATCCCTGCAGATGCGGATATCTTCCCATGAGCACCGCGCTCAGGCACTTAAAGGGGAAGGAGACCGCGATCTTCTGGGGCACCGAGGCCATTTGCCGGGCCCGCCAGCGGGCGCTGACCCCCTGCAGGTCCTGCCCGGCCACCCGGATGCGGCCCTCCCTGGGCTTGATCACCCCGGCCAGGGCCAGCAGCAGGGTGGATTTGCCGCTGCCGTTGGGCCCCAACAGGCCCACCATCTCCCCGGCTGCCAGGCGCAGGGAGATATCCCGCAGGACCACGTGCCTACCGTAGGCGCAGGTCAGGGAATCGATCTCGATGAGGGCAGGGGACATGGTTTCCAGTTTTCGGTTTCCGGTTTTCAGCTAAGCAGGGTGGTCCCGGCTTCCGGCCGATAGCCTCAATGCTGTTGACTTAAGGAGTTCCACCCCTTTTGTCATCCTGAGCCGCCCCCGGCGGCGAAGGATCTAGGCTGTCATGATGATTTAACACCCCTCACCCTGACACTCTCCCCGCAAGCTTGGCATTATCCACAAGTTTAATACAAAGGTGGCCAAGCACAGCTTGGCGGGATATGGGGTTCCCAAGTACGACTTGGGAACCAGGAGAACAACTTAATATTATTGAGTTATGCTTCATTTCTTGAGTAGGCGCAGACCTCCAGGTCTGTGCCAGTGATGCGCCGACCTGGAGGTCGGCGCTACTGAATTTCCCTTATTTCTCCGGGGATAAGATAAGGGTTATGGGATACATTAATTAAAAATTCCTCTTAGTTATCCCCAAGCCAAACCGCCGTCTCCCAACTTGTGGGTAATGCTCAGCCCCGCAATGGGGGGGATAAAGGACTTTCCGGATGGGCACTGACTAAC
>VGSX01000171.1 GCA_016874895.1 Deltaproteobacteria bacterium | reverse complement strand
CCAGGCGACGACGAGATCCATGAAACAAATAAAGCTTCTGTGAAATGCCAGTAACCTCAACAAAGGCGAATCGTGAAAAAACACCTTAGCATCGGCACCGGCAGCCTGCGCCGCAAGGCCCAGCTCCTGCACTGGCGGCCGGGGCGGTCCGGGGCCGCCGTTATCCCTGAGAAGGAAACAAATGAATTTTTCAAGAGCCACAATGGAAAAATTGAGGTTGCACCACGATGCCCATCATTTCCGTCTTTTTCGGAATTACGGTCAGATTGTTTTACTGTGATCATAATCCTCCCCATGTTCATGTGGAATATCAAGGGAATAAGGTCACTATGGATTTTCGTGGCAACATTCTTAAGGGAGATCTGCGATCACGAACTGCCACAAAACTTATACGGGATTGGATAGACCTGCGGCAACCGGAGCTATTAGAGAATTGGCAATTGGCCCTGCAGGGCAAAGAGGTGAAGGGCATCGATCCTTTAAATTGAGGTTGGTCATGTGGGATTTACAAGATGTGAGAACTATCGAATATCGTGGGAAGTACGTTTATCAAATAGTCTTTGACGATGGTCTAGAGGGGGAGATTGATTTTTCCGAGTATTTATCCAAGGGGCCGGTGTTTGAGGCATTGCAGGATCTCAGTTTGTTTGCCCAAGCAAGCGTTGACGGCGGAACCATTGTTTGGCCGAATGGAGCGGATATTGCGCCAGAAACGCTTTATGAAAAAATCCTGGCGAAGTATCGGTTGACCCGTAAATCGGCTTAAAGGGTAACTTCCGGGAGATTTTAAAATTGATTCATAACCACCCAAAAAGCTTCCCATAGAAAACCGCAGCGCATCATGTTGGTTCATGAATATTAATAAACTCAACAAAGGCGAATCGTGAAAAAACACCTTAGCATCGGCACCCGGGGGAGCGCCCTGGCCCTGGCCCAGGCCACCCTGGTGCAGCAGCAGATTATCAAGCGCCATCCCCACCTGAGCGTGGATCTGGAGATCATCAAGACCACGGGGGATAAGATACAGGATGTGCCTTTGGCCAAGATCGGCGGCAAGGGCCTGTTTACCAAGGAAATCGAGCTGGCCATCCTGGCCGGGGAGGTGGACCTGGGGGTGCACAGCATGAAGGACGTGCCCACCGACGTGCCCGACGGCCTGGTCATCGGCATCACCACCCTCCGGGAAGACCCCCGGGACGCCTTTATTTCCCGGAAGTACCGATCCCTGGAGGAAATTCCCGCAAGAGGCCGCATCGGCACCGGCAGCCTGCGCCGGAAGGCCCAACTGCTGCACCGGCACCCGGATGTGGAGATTGTCCCCCTCCGGGGCAACGTGGATACTCGTCTACGGAAACTCACCGAAGAAAACCTGGACGCAGTCATCCTGGCCACCGCGGGCCTGCGCCGGCTGGGGCGAGCCGGGGAGATCACCGCCATTATCCCCGAGACCGAGATGCTCCCGGCCATCGGCCAGGGGGCCCTGGGGTTGGAATACCGCCAGGATGATCTGGTGACCCAGGGTATTTTGGAGTTTCTGGATGATCCGGAAACCAAGGTGGCGGTGGCCGCGGAGCGGGCCTTCCTGGCCCGGTTGGAAGGGGGTTGCCAGGTACCCATTGCCGCCAAAGGATCCCTCCATAACGGCCGGCTGGTCCTGGACGGTCTCATCGGCGACCTCACCGGCGCCCGCATCTATCGGGAGCAAGTAACCGGTCATCCTGACGAGGCCGTGGCCCTGGGCCAGCACTTGGCGGAAACCCTCTTGAAACGGGGCGGGGCCCAGATCCTCTCAGAGATTTACGGACGGGTTTTTCACTGATCTTGTTAGAGATAAATCTTTTTTTAACTGAGCCTTACCCATAACTACAGAGTCAATGGCTTTTTGAGGGTTACTACAGCGAACGCTGGGCGATCAGCTATCTTGTGTTTTTTGCTAACAAGAGTTATATATTTATATCGGTGTATTGCTAAGCGAAATCCTGACAGCCTCCCAGAGGAGCCAATCCTGCCATGTTCACCGGTTTGGTGGAAGGAACCGGCGAAATAACTGCCTTGACGCCTACGGCCGACGGTTTGCGGCTTAGCGCCACCGCGCCCTTTGACCTGGCCGAGGTCAAGCCGGGGGACTCCATTGCCGTGAGCGGCCCCTGCCTCACGGTGGTGGCCTTAACGGCCAGGACCTTCACCGCCGAGGTTTCGGCGGAGACTCTGCAACGGACCAACCTGGGGGGCAAACGGCCGGGTGATCGGGTCAACCTTGAGCGGGCCCTGCGTCTGGGGGACCGGTTGGGGGGTCACATCGTCAGCGGCCATATCGACTGCGTGGCGGTGCTGGCCAAAAAAACCGTGGGACCCCAACATATGCAGATCGTCCTGCGCCTGCCGGATCAGTGGAGCCGCTACGTGGTGGAAAAGGGCTCCATTGCCGTGGATGGGGTGAGCCTGACCGTTAACTCTTGCACCGGCGGCGAAGTAAGTATCAACGTCATCCCCTTTACGGCTCGCCATACCACCCTGGCGGACCTGCAGGTGGGCCACCGGCTCAATATTGAAACAGACATTATCGGCAAATACGTGGAAAAACTGCTGCAGCCCCAGGACAGTTCCGGGCGCAGTGGGGTCACCCACGAACTCCTGGCCCGCCATGGGTTTCTATAGGTGAATCAGGGCGGCACGTAGCCGACGGAATTGGCGTGCCCAAGTTCAACTTGGGCACAAGGAAAAAAGGCGGGAGGCGCATCGCTTTCCCGTCCTACACACCGGGCACTTTGAACTTTGAATTTTCCTAATATAGAGGTATGGGCAATGCCGATCTCACCGATCGAGGATGTGGTTGCAGATATCAGACATGGCAGGATGATCATTCTGGTGGATGACGAAGACCGGGAAAACGAGGGGGACCTCACCATGGCGGCGGAGATGGTCACCCCGGAAACCATAAATTTCATGGCTCGCTACGGCCGCGGTCTCATCTGCCTGGCTCTGTGTCCGGAGATTATTGAGCAGTTGCAGATTCCCATGATGGTCAGCCAGAACACCTCCCCCTTTAAAACCGCCTTCACCGTGTCCATTGAGGCCAAGAAAGGCGTCACCACCGGGATTTCCGCGGCGGATCGGGCCACCACCATCCTCACTGCTGTGTCTGAAAACGCCAAACCAGATGATATTGTCAGCCCTGGGCACATCTTCCCTTTACGGGCCCGCAAGGGCGGGGTCCTGGTGCGCACCGGCCAGACCGAGGGCTCCGTGGACCTCTCCCGGCTGGCGGGGCTGCGGCCGGCCGCGGTTATCTGCGAAATCATGAATGACGACGGGTCCATGGCCCGGATGCCGGACCTGGAGATCTTCGCGGCCCAACATAATCTGAAAATCGCCACCATCGCCGATCTGGTGGCCTACCGGCTGCGCCACGAATCCTTTGTACGGCGTCGGGCGGTGGCCAAGATGCCTACTTATTACGGGGAATTTACAGTTATTGCCTATGAAAACGACATCGACCCGGAGCAGCATCTGGCCCTGATCAAAGGCGAGATCAACCCGAATCTGCCCATCCTGGTGCGGGTGCACTCCGAATGCCTCACCGGCGATGTCCTGGGCTCCCTGCGGTGCGACTGCGGCGACCAGCTCATCTCCGCCATGCAGCAGGTGGATGAGGCCGGTTCTGGCGTCATCCTGTACATGCGGCAGGAGGGCCGGGGCATAGGTCTGATCAACAAGCTTCGGGCTTACGAACTCCAGGACAAGGGTGCGGATACGGTGGAGGCCAATGAGGCCCTGGGATTTAAGGTCGACCTGCGGGATTACGGCATCGGGGCCCAAATCCTGCGGGACCTGGGCGTGCGGAAAATGCGCCTGATGACTAATAACCCCAAGAAAATTATAGGCCTGGAAGGATACGGCCTCAAGGTGGTGGAGCGGGTGCCCCTGGAAGTGCCCCCCAATCGGGAAAATCTGAAGTATCTCAAGACTAAATGCCTGAAGATGGGCCACATGCTGGAAATGGTCTGAGGTGCAGGCGGTTCCCTGGTTTCGGTCCGATTGCCGGGGGCTGCTCCTCATGGCCCTCTCCGGGAAGGATACAATTTATGCTCAAAACTATGGAAGGTAACCTTGTAGCTACCGGTATGAAATTTGCCCTGATAGTCAGCCGGTTTAACGACATTTTCTCGGAGCGGCTGCTGGGGGGGGCGGTGGACAGCCTCCTGCGCCGGGGGGCGGCACCGGAAGATCTCACCGTTTACAAGGTGCCGGGTGCCTTTGAAATCCCGTTGGTGGCCAAACGTCTGGCCGAATCCCGTGAATTCGACGCCGTCATCTGTCTGGGAGCGGTTATTCGAGGTTCCACGCCGCATTTCGATTATGTGGCCGCGGAAGTCAGCAAAGGCATCGCTTCGGTGTCCCTGGAAACCGGCGTACCGGTGCTCTTCGGGGTCATCACCACGGACACCCTGGAGCAGGCCATCGAGCGGGCCGGCAGCAAGGCCGGCAACAAGGGCTTCCAGGCCGCAGAGGCGGCGGTGGAAATGGTCAACCTGCTGCGACAGATCGGGGCCTAAAGCCCGGTGTCCCGACCCGCCAAAAGTCTGGCCCGGGAAAGGGCCCTGCAGTGCCTGTACCACCTTGAGGTCGGCGGACACGAGGCTGAAACCGCGGCCTCTTTTTTCTGGGAGCACTTTCACCCCGAGGACAGAGCCCACCCCTATTTCTTCCGTCTGGTGGAGGGGGTGCGAACTTACCTAGCCGAACTGGACGCCTATATCTCCCGTTTTTCGGAACACTGGCGCCTGGAACGCATGGCCTGTGTTGACCGCACCATACTGCGACTGGCTCTCTTTGAACTGCTGCACTGCCCGGAAGCTCCCCCCAAAGTCGTGGTTAATGAAGCGGTGGAATTGGGCAAACGCTTCGGCGCAGAAAACTCCGGGGCCTTTATTAACGGCATCCTGGATAGTTTTCTCAGAGCCCAAAGGCCGGAGTTAGGCCTCGGCCGGGAGCCGGGAAGAGGGATAAGGTAGACTGTGAGGGTGGGTCAGGACATTCTGGGGGCTGCTCTCAAGAAGTTGGGGATGCCGGGGGCGGGTAATTTTGTTATTATGGTCTTGACAGTATAAGAATAATTTATTAGAAATAATATTTTATCTGTAAGCTTTCAGAAGTCGGCTTTCGGCCGTCAGCTTGTTAAAGGTACAGAGTCAGCACAATAGCAGCGATCCCTTAATCTTTCAGAATCATGCTGAAATTTTTGTTTTCACTGAAAGTTGATTGCTGGTAGCTGAACGCCTACTGTTGCTCCTTGCTCCGGAGTTAGGTCCGGGGCTTTATAATCCAGAGGGAGGGTAAATGCATCGCTACGAAACCATTTTCATCATCAATCCTGATCTGGGGGACGAGGAGATTCAAAACGTCGTCGCCAAGTTCAGCGGCATTATCACCACTCAGAACGGCGTCCCGTTAAAGGTGGATGACTGGGGCCGACGCCGCCTGGCCTACAAAATCGAGAAATTCAGCCAGGGGTATTACGTCCTGATGGATTTTGCCGGTCTGCCAGCCGGGCTGGCGGAGCTGGAACGTAACCTCAAGATTGACGACCGCATCATTCGCTTCCTGTCGGTGAAAACCGGAGAAAACGTCAATGTGGAGGCCTTGCAGGCGGAAATCGCGGCCAAGGCCAAACCGCCGATGGAAGCACCGGCGACGGCGGCAGAAGAAGCCGGTCCCCGACCCGAAGTCGAAACCGAAATTCCGGCCGCAGCGTCTGACGTCCCAGCGGAACCCGAGACCCCGGAGGAATAACCCATGGCCATTATCCCCAAAAGAAAACGCCGCCCCATTTTTCACCGGCGGAAAGTCTGCCGTTTCTGTGTTGACAGCAAAATCGTTATTGATCATAAGGATGTGAACACCCTGCGGCATTTCATCACCGAGCGGGGCAAAATCATTCCCCGCCGGATTTCCGGGAACTGCGCCCGTCATCAACGCAAAATCACCACGGCCATTAAGCGGGCCAGGCACCTGGCCCTGATGCCCTATGCCGCCAGCATGATTCAAGGGTAAGGGTAGACCACGCGGCACCGGAGGCGAGCTCTTGTGGAGACCAAAAAGGTCCCGATTATCATCAATGGTCTCTTGTCCCTCCTCCTGCTGTATTATATCTCTATCCAGGTGCCTTTCTTTGGCATCGTGATCGGCGCCCTCATGCCCCTGCCCACTATGCTGGTCATCCGCCGGGCCGGCTGGCTGGCTGGCATCCTGCTCGTGGGGACCGGGCTCGGGGTGATCCACTATGTGGAGCGTTTTTTCGGTCTTGGAGCCGAAGTGCTCCCTTTTCTGCACATGGCGGTGATTGCTTTTGCGATTTCGTTCTTTGCTTCCCGACACTACCGTCTGGAAGTTATCGTCGGGGGCGCCGTTCTCCTGGCCGCGGGTCTCCAGGCCGGGGCCTTTATAATGCAGGCGTGGCAGTTGGGTCTGAGTCCCCAAGACCACCTGCACCAGGGGGTGCGGGAGGTTTGGACTGCTTTTGAGAAGCTCCTGGAACAGGAAAAAGTCCTGGAGCAGGAGATTCCCCTGGGCGGTATGAGCGTTGATGAAGTGAGCACCCTTATCGCCCGGATATTCCCGGCTCTGCTGCTGATCAACAACATGGTGGTGGTCCTGGTCAACTACCGGCTGAGTTGGCATCTCGCAGACGGATCCCGCCGGGAAACCTTACAGACGCCACTTACTCACTGGGAAACCCCGGATTGGCTGATATTTGTGCTCATCGCCTCGGGCTTTATGTTATTTGTCCCGATCCCGGGGCTGCACCTGGTGGGGCTCAATGCGCTCATGGTTTGCAGCCTGCTCTATTTTTTCCAGGGACTGGCCATCCTGGGCTTTATTTTCCAACGTTTCCAGGCCCCCTGGTTTTTCCGTTGGTCCGTGTACCTGCTCCTGATTCTCATTAAACCGGCTCTCTTGCTGATGATTCTCATCGGATTGACAGATTTATGGTTCGATTTCCGCCGCCTGCGCCAACTTCCCCCGGAGGATTGAGGCATCAGGGCCAGGATTTTTCAGGGCCGGGAATTTTTCTGACAACGAGGTAACATACCGTGAAAATAATCTTAATTGAAGAGATCCCTAATCTGGGTCAGATAGGCTCGGTGGTGGAAGTTGCCCCCGGTTACGGCCGCAATTATCTCATTCCCCAGGGTAAGGCCCTAAAGGCCACGAAGGGCAACATTGCCCGTTTCGAACAGCAGCGGGCCAGCCTCCTGGCGCTACATGCCAAGGAGAAGGACGTGGCCCAGGCCCTGGCCGATCGCCTGGCGGAAATCACCCTCACCATTTCCCAGAGGGTGGGAGAGTCCGCCCGCCTGTACGGTTCCGTCACCAACGTGCACCTGGCCGAAGCCTTGGCCGAACGCGGGTTTGAGATTGACCGGAAAAAAATCGACATGCCTGAACCCATCAAGACAGTGGGAGCTCACACGGCGGTGATCAAGCTGCACCCGGAGGTGAAGGCCGTCATCAAAATCGACGTGGTGCCGGAAAACGCCTGATGTTGGCCAAGGGATAATTTAGGAGGTGCTATTGCGCTCAAGCTGAGAGTTGGCGCGATAGTAAATAATATCCTGTTGGCACGGACGGTTCAGCCTGTACGAGCAGAATTGCTCAGCAGCCCCAGGCGGGAGGCGCGGCGCTGGTCCCGCCCTGAGGCCTCACTCCTTCAGGCTGTCGA
>VGSX01000170.1 GCA_016874895.1 Deltaproteobacteria bacterium | reverse complement strand
TCGAACTGGGTGGCGACAATGTCTGACAACAGCCGCCGGCCATCGGCCACCACCGCGGCCGCGGTCTCATCGCAGGAGGTTTCGATTCCTAATATCACCATTCCTAATTTGACCCCTAATACACTGCCCCCTGACCACTGACCCCTGACCACTAACCACTGACCCCTGACCACTATAAATCAAGACCAGTCTACCTTATCCAAAAAAGCCAAGGTATTCAAGTCCTTCCCCAGGATAAAGCGGATAAAGCCCCTGAGGAGCGTGAGGGTCTCAGTCTGGGCCAGGGCCGGAAAGCGCAGGCGGGCCAGATTCTGCAAGGGTAAGTTCAGCGCCGCCAGGACCAGTTTCCGGGTGCCCGGATGCAGGAGGTAAAGCCGCTCCCCTCGGTTCTGGTTCAGGCAGTTGGGGCAGAGGATACCGCCCTGCTGCGGGCTGAACCAGGCAAGGCCGGCCGGGGTCTGGCCGCAGATTTGACATGCCTGCCACCGGGGGCCGTAACCCCCCAGCGCCAACACACGGACAAGATGGCTGCAGAGCAGGGAACGGCTGGGCAACCCTGCCGCCAACAGCCTCAGGGCGCTCTGCAGGGCAGCGAATAATTCTTCCAGGTTGTCCGTGGCCCCCACAAGTTCCAGGGCGCTCTCGCTCAGACAGGCCGCGGCCGCCAGTGAAGTTAACTTCTGCCGCACCTCGGGAAATGCCTCCACCAGTTCCCCGCTCTCGAGATAAGCCAACTCTTGCTGGGGTTTTTCCCGGTAGAGCACCTGCACCAGGGAACAGGGCTCCAGGCAATTGAGGTACCGGCGTCTGCTCTTGCGGGCGTGTTTGGCCAGGGCCGTGACCTGCCCGGCGGCCGGGGTCAAAAAGACCACCACCCGGTCGGCTTCGCCAATATCCCGGGTTTTCAGAATCAGGGCCAGGGTTTTTATTAGGCTTGCCATCCTTAATCACTGGATGCCGGTGAGGGAAAAATCGGATTTTAAAATATACATCAGGGTTTCAGAGGCGCTCTGACCTGGGGGCCCAAGATGAGGTCCCGGCGCAGATAAATATCATAAAAATCTATGGTGGCAATTTTGCGGTAAAACTGCTGCACCCGGGGCAAAGGGTAATTCTGTTGGAAGACGCTCTTGCCAAAACTGCCCAGGATCAAAAGATCGGCATTCACCTGGGTAAAATCATAGTCCCGCTCCCGGGGATGATGCAGTATGATCCTTTCCCGCGTGGATTCCTTAAAATAATGTTCGGGCATGAGATGGCAGCGATGCTCGTCGGCCAGAAAACAGATCTCATATTCCGGCGTTTCAATAAGAAAATGCCGGGGAATGTGATCCCGCAAATATTCCGCCAGCTTGAAGGGGCTGTCGCTGGTGCGGCTGAATATGGGCTGCAGCGCCTGAATGCCGGGAAGGGGAAAAAGCAGGATAATGATCAGCAGGCTGCCGCCAAGGCCGGCCCAGAAGGGACGCGGCCGGATGAATGCGGTCTGCCAGAGGGCGCCCACTGTAACCCATACCAGGTAACCGGCCCAGGGTGCGGCCAGCAGCAGGGCAGGCAGGGCAAAGCGGTGCCAATAGACCGCCAGCACATAGAAAACGCTCCATAATATTAAATTCGCCAGCCAATAAAGCCGCGGCAGGGACCGGCCATACCGGCGGTGATGGAGCCATATACCCAGGAATCCAAAGATAAACAGGGGATGGGTTAAAAGATAAGCGCCGCTTTCGGGATAAAGGCGGCCGATGGTCCAGGGGGTAAAAAACTCGTGACACAAGAGTTTTTTCTGGAAATAGAAATGGTACAGCGCCGGCTGGAGACCTCCCAGGACAACGGCCTTGAAACCCACATAGGCGGCCAGGGGCAGAGCCGCCCCGAAAAGAAAAAAACCGCAGTTTTTCAGCAGTTCAGACCGATCCCGGCGATATTCCCAGATAAGACAGGCCAGAGCCGGGAGCATGGCTATGCCGTAAAATTCCTTGGCGCCCACTGCCAGACCCAGGCAGAGGCCGGCCGCCCCAAACATCGCCGCGTGACCCAGCCGGAGACCCCACAGGATAAAAAAGACGCCCCCCAGGAAGCAGGCCAGGGCCGGGACGTCACCTAAAACGGTTCTTCCCCAATAGAGGATATCCGTAGCCATAAGACCCAGCATCACCCCGAGGAGGGCCGGACCCCGAGGCAACAGCAGCCGGGCGCTGAGATAGAGCAGGGCAAAGGCCAACAGGAGAAAGAAGGCGGCCACGAGCCGGCCGCTCCAGACGCTCACCCCCAAGAGCCGGTAGGCCAACGCCACGGGCATGATGACCACCGGCCCGGCGCTGATGCGGTAATCAAAATCATTGAGCTTATCCGGACTCTGGATGGTAAAGGCGTAACGCCCGTGCTGGGCCAGATTAGAAGCGGTCTCGGAAAAAATGGCCTCATCCCACCATAGGGTTGGCCAATGGGACAGGTTAGAGAAACTGCAAAAGATGACCGCGGCCCAAACTACCACAGCCCAGGATCGGGGAATCTTGCCGGACATGAGAACCTGCTAAAGGCCTTTTTTCTTACAATGGGGGCGGCCGCGCCGCAACAAGAGATACAAGGCGCCCGTGCCGCCATCGTAGGGTTGGGCCGAGGCAAAGGCCAACACCTGGCGGCGGAAGCGCTTCATGGTCAGCCAGCGTTGCAGATGTCCCTTGAGCACCGGCAGGTTATCCGGAGAATTGTGGCCCCGGCCATGCACCACCAGCACCGTGCGGTAATCCCGAACCAGGGCCTGGGCCAGAAATTGCCGCAAACAGACCTGGGCATGGGGGACGCTCAAGCCATGTAAATCGCAATAATCCTGGAGCGGCAGGGCCCCGGCCTTCAGGGCGGCCACCACCTGGGGGTCTAGACCGGGAACCTGGCCTTCCACATATTCATCCGTCAGAGAGAGGTCAAACTCACCTTTCCCCTCCACCAGTTCCATCAGATGGCAGAGAACCTCCCAATCTTCCGGCTCAGGCGGCACCTGGGCAAACCGTCTGGTTTTCCAGGGGACGCTGTAGGCCCCCTGCAGGTCCAAAGGAACCACTTCCCGCATGGCCTCGGCAAAGAGGGCCGCATCCTCACCCTGGGCCGGCAGGCGGGGCGGGGAGGGTTTGGAGGACAGGCACCGGCGGATCTGGGCGATTTTTTCTCCTAACTGTTGAAAAGGCAGGTAAAAGCCGGACTGACAGGCCGACTCTCTGGTTTTCTGTGTTGCCATGTGGCCACCCCCCAAATAGGAAAACCTGCCCCGGAGGACAGGCTTCCTTTCCTGCCAGGGATTTTCCGTACATTAGAGGCCGACGATATGGCGGTGCAGCTCCCGGGTTTTTTCCCAGCGGGCCCGATCCCTTTCGGCCACCAGGTCCGAGAGAGTATCCTGCAGCCGCTGGAACAGAGGAGAATTAATATCCTCACCCTGAGCATGGGCGTCAATGAGCTTGCGGTAGCAATTGACCATGCGGCCGATCATGCTCACCGCATATTCCCGGCCCTGCATTTTCACGGTGGCCAGACCGAGATCCAGGTATTGTTTCAGTTCATCGCCCAGGATGGCAAAGGCCACATTGGGGTCGCGGCGGATGCGCTCGTTGATGTCGTCGATTTCACTCCGGGGGCGCCCCCGCTTGGCCAAGATTTTCTGCCGCTGGGCATCGGTGAGCAGACAGAGACGGAAACAGCTGCCACTGCGATCCGGCCAGCCTTCGTATTCCACGATTTCATTGCCGTCTTCATCATAATAGACCTTGCGGATATAGGAATCCGCGATGAGTTCGTGGAAAACGCAATTACCCACCCCCCCGATACACCGATTGCCGTGAATCAGGATTTCGGTCTTGATGCCCAGACTGTCGGCATCGGATTTAAAGCCCCGGAGTTTCGCCACGGTGTTGATCTCCGTGGAAGCAACGATTTGAGTCACGCCCAAGGCCTGATAGCGCCGCATCTCTTCCTTGGTCTGAATGTTGCAGCCCACACTGGCATGGATAACCAGGTGGGGGAAACGCTGTTGGATGAGGCGCATCAGGGCCGGGGTTTTGACGATGACCCCTTCGATGCCGAAATGGGCGTATTTCTCAATCTTTGCCAGGGCCAGGGGGAATCTTTCTTCGGGAATTTCGGCATTCAGGGCCACCCGGATCTTGCTGCCGGCAGCAGTGCCCAGCCGCACCGCCTCGCCGATCTGGCTGTCTTCCATCTCCCAGGCGCATTTTCTCCGGCTGAAGCCTTTGGCGCCCACATAAACGGCGTCGGCGCCATTTTCCAGCACCTCTGCCACCATTTCCAGACTACCGCCCGGTGCTAAAAGTTCATTTATCATGGTTGCAAGGCCTCCCTTAGGCTTAGCTCCTCCAGTGCCCGGATTGAACCACTTGTAATCGGGCAACCTGTAAACCTAGGGCCTTGTAAATCGGAACAAGTGACCTGGTTTCCTTTAATAAAAGTGTACCCCACAATTTCCTGCTGTCAAGGGAGGGGCTGGCGCTCAGGACTGTCAGGTCGACCTGGAAAGCCATACCGTGCCGTCAACGCCTCGGCCGCCCGCAAACGGTCCCGTCCAGACCCAACTCCTTGATTCATCGCCGTAAAAAAGTCAAGGCTATGGCAAACAAAAGACCTATTTCCACCGCAAACGTCAAGACATAGATGAAAAGTTCCACCCACGATTTGTAGTCGTCTTCATAGAGAATCCGATTCGGTTCCCGCAAGATATCCCAGGAAGTAAGTTCTTTGGATGCCATAAAGACCTTCCTTATAGTGTAGTTTTCAGGGACATAAAACCGTTATCCTGACCCGTCCCCCAAAGCCTTCTTGTGAATTATATCATAAATGCCGGGAAGCCGAAAAGGGATTTTTTTCCCTGGCAAAATTCCTTTAAGCGTCCGGCCAGTCTCTGGCAGGGGGAGGATTATTTCGTCAAGGAGCTAATGAAATCCCATGCTTTTTCCAGCCAGCCTTTAGCCGGGGGTGATTTCTGAAAGGACTGCAGGGGTTCTTCGTCTGCGGCGAATTTTTTCAGCAACTCCCTCTGTCGATCGGTGAGCTTGCGGGGCACCACGACCTTGATTTCCACCCGCAGATCACCTTTGCCGAAGCCCTTGAGGTGCGGGACGCCTTCCCCCTTCAGGTTAATCACATCCCCCGGTTGGGTGCCGGGGGGAATGGTAAAATCTCTCTTGCCGTTCAGGGTGGGAATGGCTACGACGCCTCCCAGCGCCGCCTGGGTGAAAGAGATGGGCAAGGTCAACACCAGGTCGTTGCCGGAGCGACGGAAAAATTCATGGGGACGGACGTGAACCACAATGTAGAGATCCCCCGGAGGCCCGCCCAAAATGCCCTCATCGCCCTCCCCCGCCATGACCAGGTGGACGCCGTTATCTACCCCGGGAGGGATTTTTACGGCTAATTTCTTTTTTTCCACCACCCGCCCGCGACCACTACAGATGGAACAGGGGTCGGAAATAAACTCCCCCACTCCCTGGCAGCGGGAACAGGTAGTGCTGATGCGCAAAAATCCGTGGGTTTGGATGACCTGGCCCCGGCCGCCACAGGCCGGGCAGATGGTCTTGCGGCTGCCGGGCCGCACCCCGCTGCCATGGCAGGTGGTGCAGTTAACGTTCCGGGGGATCTCCACGGTGACCTCAGCCCCCTGGACGGCCTCCAAAAAGCCGATCTCCAAATCATAGCGGCGGTCGCTGCCGGCCTGGGCCGCACTGCGGGGACGGCGGACATCCCGGAACCCGAAGAGATCTTCGAAAATATCCCCGAAAGCCCCGAAAATATCGCCGAAATCCCGAAAGCCGGTAAAGCCCGAGTCCCGCAGGCCATCGTGGCCATACTGGTCATAGAGGCGGCGTTTTTCCGCATCCCGCAAGACTTCATAGGCCTCGGAAGCCTCTTTAAATTTATCTTCCGCAGCCTTGTTGCCCGGATTGCGGTCCGGGTGATACTTCAGGGCTAATTGCCGGTAACTCTTTTTTATCTCTTCTTCGCTGGCGTTGCGCCCGACACCGAGAATCTGGTAATAATCTTTGCTGGATGATGGCATGAGTGGATGGTATTTTCAGCTCAAACGCTGGGAGACAGCCTTGATTTTATCGTCCAGATGAACCTTCCTGTCCCGGCGGTCATCAATGGCGATGTGGGTGACCACCCGTTGGACGTTCTCGTGAAAAGGCAATTCATGAAGAACCCGCGCCACTCCCAGAAGCTGGTCAATGTCTCCTTCCAAAATGGTTCCCATGTCCGTTAAGGTATGGGGTATGCCGTTTTGCTTTAAATAGTTAATAATCCTGGCAACATATTCCCCAACGCCGGTCTGGCCGGTCCCCAGGGGCACAACACTAATTTCCATTATAGCCATGGCACGCTCCGGAACGGGGGGAGTGTTTGTGAGAGCGCGGCTGATGGTGCCGCGAGTTCTGGGCCCCCCGATACAAAGGGAGGAAACGGCGCACGGCATTTTTTAATCTATCCAGATTATGGGACTTTAATATTACCCCATCAGCCTGGGAGACAGGGACAGTCTCGGGCGGACCATAGGTCGAATGAAAGATAACCGGCGTCTGACGGCATGTCCCCTTGATTATTTTTAAGGTTTCAATCCCCGACATATCCGGCAGCATAATCTCCAACACCACCAGATCAGGGCAGGCAGTGTCCAACAGGCTCAAGGCTTCTTGGGCATTGGAGGCCACCAGCACCTCGTAACCCTCTTCCCGCAGTTCATCCCGGCAGAGCAGCAGGATGTGAGGATCACCATCGGCAACGAGTATGCGTTCCATGTGAATCTCCTTTCTCCGCCCAACTCAAAACAGGTAGCTCCAACACTCAGCTTTCAGCCGCCAGCGCATGATCAGAATTAACTCATCAACCTGTTATATTCCTTCCCCGGTTTTTTACCGGATTAACTCAATTCGCAGTTTTCTTTGAGAACTGATTAATGTTAGAGCACGAGTGCAGATAAATTTTTTTTTTAAGTTAATCATTGCTATCTATTTTGTCCATACGATAATGTGCCAGCCCTCCCCGCAGGGATTTCTTAACCATTAATTATTTAATATTTTTACACGAAAATCAAGCAAATTAGAAATATTTTCCTCCAGTCGATTACTCATACTACTCCGTTAAGTTATTGACTGACATTCCGCCTAGTAAACGCTTCTTCTGGGGCTATTTTTGATCAGTGGAAAAAATCATTTTTATTAATTCAACATGATGACCTCTGGGTTGGAGAGGAACTGAATGTCGTGCTCTGCCATCAGGTCCAGATTTTCCGGGGTAACGGCCGCACTATCGTCAATATAGGTGAAATCATCAGCAGTTAACTGAGCCATGTTTTGGCGATCAGGTTCAGGATATGGCCATTGAGCTTTTTGTTCGAGGCGTTGCCGTCCTCACTTTTAAAGAAAATGGGGATGCCTTTATCGACGCTGAGCAGGCTGATGACAAACTGTTTCAGATCAGGCCGCTTGTCCTTAACTGAAGCCGAAGGTAATGCCAAAAAGTGCGCCAGAGGATTGTCCGCGCCATACAAGGCATAATCCCCGTACACATTCCGGGAGGTGGTGTCAAAGTGGACTGCCTTTAGTTCCAGATCGAACATCTTAACGGCATTCAGACTGATGGCCCCTAAGATCTTCTGGGTACCCGCCGCAAAGACGCGGTCCAGCACCCGGCCGACATTATCATCGCTGAATTTCCCGGCGGGGATGT
>VGSX01000169.1 GCA_016874895.1 Deltaproteobacteria bacterium | reverse complement strand
CTCAAAATGATTATGAAAGAGAATACTCTCCCGACCGACTTTTTCGATAATTGCACCTCTAAATGCTGGTATATCTCGCCTTTCGATCTCAAAATCAAAAATTAGGGTCAGTATCTTAATTTTCCTTGCTGTGGATTCTATCATTGTATCGCCTACTAAAGGGCTGACGAGGTATGAAATCTAGTGCTACAGAAGGCACAAAATCCATGGCCATCTTAAAAATACCTGGCCAGAATCTCCTCATTCACCAGTTTGGGATCAAACCCCTGGCCCAGGACTTTGATTTTTTTGAAATCATCCTGGCAGAAGGGAAAAAGATAGACACTGTCGTTATCCTCATCGATCAGGCTCCGGCATTTGACGGCTAGTTCATCGAAACGGGACGTTTCCAGTTTGCCCAGGAAGGCGCTTTTCTGAACCCGCTCCAGGCCGTACTGCTTGCAGGCTTTGGAGACCCGGTGGCGGATTTTATCATCCCCGATGTCGTAAAGAATCCAGACCAAAATCGGCATTATGTCCCCGCGAATGAAGATAGTGCCAGTCACCACCGGGCAAGGAAAGGACATACCGGCGAAGGCGCCTGTGCTCCGTCGATGCATCAGGTCACAGTTCCTTGATCTCCAGCCACTCCGGGCGAGCCTCACCGGTGTCAGCCAAGAGAATATTAGCCAGGCGATGCGCTTCATGTTGCATTATATAGCGCCGCTTGACGTTGCGCCGCCGATAGCGGACGGCTTCGTCCAGGTGCTGCTGGAAGGCGTCTACCACCACCGGCTTGCCCTGCTGGTTTAAGGACACGGCATGGTCTTGAACATCGAAATAGGCATCTTTGATCTTTTTACCGGTAAACAGATAGACGGCTGTCTGTTCCGCGTACAGCCGAAAAGGTTCGATGAGGTCGAAGACCAGGGAAAGACCCAGGGGGTGAGCAAAGGCTTCCAATTGCCGACGCCGAATCAGTGCCGTGCTCCCCATCTTGCTGAACCAGATCCTGCCGACGGGATCGCCGTAGCCATCCAGGAAAATGATATCGATGTTATGTTCCAGGGCAAGTACAACAGCCTGGGAGGAAATCATCGCCTGATTGGTAATCACGATGGTTTCGACCTTCAGGGGGGAAACATCCATAACCCGATCCTGGAGTTTGAGGCGGAAACAGGCGTCTTTTTGGGTGAGAAAAGAACCGGGGGTATTTATTACTAACTGCATATGGCCCTCATGCGGAGATGGCAGGGATTACAGTTAGAAAGAAACCTTTTTCAAATCTTAAAGAGGGAATCTGTTTGAATTAAAAATATCCTACGATGAATACGTTATTATACTATCACAAGATGCGGTGCGGCGGAATAAAAAACATAAGTTAATAATTAGGTAAGCGTTCAGCGGTCAGCTTACAGCCGTCAGCTAAGCTTTAAATTCAAATAGTTATCCCAATATGGCAGATCGCTGGTTTCTCAGTTAGTCTGCCTGACCCATTGTCTTTGCTGAAAGCTGATTGCTGATGGCTGAACGCCTACATAATTATAAACCTGCGTTTCGGACGGGTAGGCAGTGCGCTGGGCCAAGCCAGCGCTATCTTGCGGGTGTAAGTCCCGTCCAGCTAGAGTCGTAGCGGATGGTGGCCTAAGGGGGGCTTCCCCTAGAGGCCAGGCCTTATCCGGATCGCATAGTATTAGGGCAGCACAAGCATTGGAATGGTTCCATCTCGATATTCGATTTTATTTTCAACTGACCGCTGGCCACTGATCACTGACCACTTATCAGGTGAGGTGTGGGATTGAGCTTGGCAGGAACTGGGGCGGTCACGGTGGCCGGCAGGATGTTGCAGCGGCAGGTTTGGCGATAGCAAGGGACATACCCAATGCTTACCATAATTTTTTGCCAGTGTTCAGCGATAGAGGATGTTTTCTTTTAAAAGAAAACATCCTCCATGATCAGATCTATGTTTGGGCAATTTCAACTAATTACCGGGTTAACCGAATAGTTACAGGGGACTTAGAAGGATTTTCACGGTAAACCGAAAACGCTGTTAGAGAAACTCGGTCTCATCCCATTCGGGGATGTTGACTTCCCTCAAGTCGTCGCCCAGGTAAGTCCGCTCATTGCGGCACAAGACCCCGGCGGCCAGACAGATGATGGTCCAGAGGTGGAGCGTGTGCCAGTGGTGCGGGGCCATTTCAGCCAATTCGTGAATCTGGGAATGGCAGTTGTGGCAGGGGCTGATACAGTAATCCGCCGCCGTGGCCACGATCTGGTCCAGCTTCTTTTGTCCATACTGGATCCGCTCTTCTTTATACGGGTTCTGCAGGAAACCGCCGCCCCCGCCGCAGCAGTAATTGTTGGACATGCTGGGGTTCATGTCAATGAAGTTTTCTTCACCGACGCAGGCCTTGAGGGTAAAGCGGAGATCTTCCGCCAGGGCATCGCCAAAGGTCTTGCGCACCAGATTGCAGGGGTCCTGAACCGTGAACTTAACTTTCAAATTCTTGTTCCACTCGGAGCTGACCTGTAATTTACCTTCCCTGATCCACCGGGCGTAATAGGGAATGATGCTTTCCACTTTGAAGGTGTGAGGGATCTTGTATTTCTGCAGTCCGACCCGGACCGCGAACGTGATGTGGCCTCACTCGGTGTTGACGAAGGACTGGACTCCCAATTCCTCCGCGGCCTCGGCAGCCCTTCGGGTGATCTCTTTCCAGCCGTCATCATCAGCAAGGAATAAACAATAGTTTTCCGCAGCCCAGCCCTTGCTGCTATAGGTCCAGTCGGCTCCCACCATGTGGAGAATTTTCCATAGCGGGATCATCTCCTCGGGTTCAGTGCCCGGTTCCCGTGAATTTTGGTTTACGAGGAAATAAGCTCCTTGTTTATCAATGGGCGCCTGAAGGTCTTCAAAGCCGGGTTGGGTGCGAACTCCCTCCAGCATCTCTTCGACCACGTCTATAAAATCTTGGACCGGGAAACCCATAGCGCTGCAGGTATCCGTTCCCAAGGCCACGTCGCAGGATCTTAGTATCCCCCGGGGCCGCTCTTCCCGGGGCCAGGCGGCCCGCATATTGAAGACCAGCTGGGGGATATTAACATTCATGGGGCAGGCATAGACGCAACGGGTGCACATGCTGCACAGCCAGGCCCAGGGAGTCTTTTTCAGTTCCTCATCCATCCCCAGGGCCGCCAGACGCACGATCTTTCGGGGATCCATACCGTGCAACCCGGTGGCCGGGCAGCCCGCCGCACACGTCCCACAGGTCAGACAGGCATTGAGATTGCCCCCATCCGGGAGCTTCTCCATGACAATGTCCTTAAAGGTCTTTTCCTTCTTTTTCTTAATCACTACGGGTTCTTTGGACATTTTTTGCCCCCTTTGCGGTCAATTTCGAAAAATAAAATCATTATATAATATCTATCTTATATATATTTAATTGCTATAATTGTCAACCAGAGAGGCACACCTCATCTCTCGGATTGAATATAAAAAACCGTAACGGGTTAACAGAATATCTGCAGATAATTAAACAGGAGGATAAAAGAGCAGGCTTAAGGCGTCACCGGCCGCACCACCCGAAAACCGATGAAGCCGTCCGTTTCCGAGGGCACCAGGAACTGGCGGGTAGCGCAACGCAACCCCCGGGCCCTGGAGTACCAGGAACCGCCCCGGATGACGCGGTATTGCCCTGAGGCCGGACCCCTGGGATTTTTCAGGGGGGAGCGGGCATAATAGTCAGAATCATACCAATCGTAACACCATTCCGCCACATTGCCGGCCATATCATAGAGGCCGTAGCCATTGGCCGGAAAACTGCCCACCGGCGCGGTGTAGCGAAAACCGTCTTTATCGTAGGGATAAGGATTGTAATTAGCCAGAAATACATGGTTATTGCCAGGGGGGGCGTCTCCCCAGGGGAAGGCTTTTCCCACCAGGCCGCCCCGGGCTGCGGCTTCCCATTCTGCTTCCGTGGGCAGCCGATACTCTTCCCCGGTGGCTTTGCTCAGCCATTTGGTATAAGCCACCGCGTCAAACCAGGAAACCCCCACCACCGGCTGGTTGGGGGCATTGAGATTTTTGTCCAGCCAATACAACGGCACGGGGTAGTCCGTGGCGGTCACGAACCGCTTGTACTGGGCGTTGGTGATTTCCTTGTCAGCCATATAAAAGGGTGATAGCTGGACGTTATGCTGGGGGCCCTCGTCCCAGTAACGGCCGCCCTCATCCGGGGCGCTGCCCATGAGATAAACGCCCCCCGGAATAAGGCGCATGGTCAGGCCCGCCTTGTTTTTATAGGCCTCAGGGAGAGGTGCCTGCTGTGCCGCCAGGGGTTGGCAGAGGTGGAGACCCAGGACAACCCCCAGAAAGCCTATGAGGCCAGGGCGGATGAAAAGGCCGGGCCTTTTGTTTTTGCCGGTTCTGAGAGAAACCGAGGGGCAATCCGTGGGGAAAAAGCGCTGAGCGGCGGAATCGGCCCTTTTCCCTGGCAGCGGCCGGGTCACTGAAGCGAACCGGTTCCGTCCACCTGACCGAGGTTGAGGAGTGATGGCAATCTTTCTTTTTCTCATAATTCTTGGCGTGGTGAATTATTTTTTTTATATAAAACTATGACGTCGGCCTGCGGTCAGGCCGGTTTAAATATACCAGCAAGGCCAGGAAACCCAGAAAAAAAAGGCCAGCCAGCCATGGCTCCACCTGACGGAAAGTGAGATGCAGCGAGACCACTTTCCGGGCCAGAGAATAGGTCCCCAAACCCCAGACCCCGGTCCACAGGGCTGAGCCGAGGAGATTGCAGGTGGTGAAAACTCGCCAGGGCATCTGCAGCAGGCCGGCCACGATGCCATTGAGCTGCCTGAGGCCGTCGACGAAGCGGGCCACAATGACCACCCCCCGCCCATGCCGGGCGAAATATCCCTCTAAACGATGCAGGCGGGCTTCATTCACCCCGATTTTATGGAGGACGGGCCTCCCGCCCCAGCGTCCCAGAAAGTAGCCCAGACTGTTGCCCAAAACCGCGGCGCTGGCGGCCCAGAACAGGACCCAGCCGAGGTTGAGACCGCCTCGCGCGGCGGTGTAGGCCCCGGCAATCAGAAGCATCTGCCCAGGGGCCACCAGGCCCACCCCTTCCACCAGTACGGCCAGGAAAATCGCTAAGTAGCCGTAGCGGTCCAGGAGAGGCTGCACTTCGGCCAAGGCATGGTCCACGTCCTTCTCCACTCGGTCCTCAAAAGTTTGCGACTTTTGTCCCTGATCCGGAATGCTTGCCGATACGGGCAGATCCTGTGAGATTGAAACAAACCCCGGACTCGGGACCGCGCAGATCACCATGAGGCCGACCAGGCCGATGAACCTGACACAGGGGAGACTTATTTTCATATCACTATGTTACCCCACAGTGCCGCCCGGCGGAATGATTTTTAGTCTATAGGGATAACTTCCCAGTTATCGCCAAGGTCCGGTGGGATCAGCCCGAATGTTTTTCTCCCTTGAGAATATCTGTTAGAACGGTAACTAAAACGACTTCGTCCTCGGGCAGGATGGTTCGAACATCCAGCAGCACTTTTTGATGTTCCACCCGGCCCACCACCGGCGGCGTGGCGGCGCGCAGGGCCTCCTCGAGCTTATGGGCCGGCCAGGCAGGGTCCGTCAGGCTGAGAGCGAAACTGGGAAGCTCCACCTGGGGCAGGGCCCCGCCCCCCACCCGGGCTGTGGCGGGTATCACATTAACTTTGGTCTGACCGGGGAGAAGCCGGCGCAATCGTCTGGCCAGACCCTGGGCTCGGCGTTTAACCTCGACTGCCGGCCGGGTAATCATCCTGAGTGTTGGAATGGCCTGAACTGCCTGTTCTTCGTCCCGATAAAGGCGCAGGGTAGCTTCCAGCCCCGCCAGGGTCAATTTATCGGGGCGCAGGGCCCGGGTCAGGGGGTTGCGTTTGAGTCGCTCCACCAGGACTCTGGAGCCCATGGCCAGCCCGGCCTGGGGGCCTCCCAGAAGTTTATCGCCGCTAAAAAGGACCAGATCCGCCCCGGCCTGCAGGGCCTCGGTCACCGTGGGCTCTTTGTCCAGGCCGTAGCGGCTCAGGTCCAGGAAACAGCCGCTCCCCAGATCCTCCACCACGGGCAGATCGAATTTTTTCCCCAGGGCCACCATTTCCGGCAAAGATACCTCTTTGGTGAAGCCCGTAATACGGTAGTTGCTGGTGTGAACCTTGAGGAGCAGGGCGGTTTCGGGACCGATGGCCTGTTCGTAGTCGAACAGGTGAGTTTTATTGGTGGTCCCCACCTCCCGCAAAATGGCCCCACTGGCCCGCATGACATCGGGCATCCGGAAGGAGCCGCCGATCTCCACGAGTTGGCCCCGGGAGACAATCACCTCCCGGTCCTGGGCCAGGGAATTGAGAGTCAACAACACCGCCCCGGCGTTATTATTCACCACCAGGGCCGCTTCGGCGCCGGTCAACTCCTGGAGCAGGGCTTCCAGATGATCGTGCCGGGAGCCCCGGGTCCCGGTGGCCAGGTTATATTCCAGGTTGGAGTAATGCGCCCCCACGGCCGCGATCTGTTCCATGGCGGCCTGGGCCAGGGGGGAACGCCCCAGGTTGGTGTGAATGATGACCCCGGTGGCGTTTATCACCCTCAAAAGGCGGAAACTCTGACTCTGCCGGACCTGTTGTTGGATCTGGGCCAGCAGCCACTCCCGGTCCACCCTTTCCGGTAAAGTATCCGGAGAAAGCTCCAATAGTTGCCGCCGCACCTCTGCCAGGGTCTGGCGGATAGCCTTGACCAGGATGGTGCGGGGCAATTCTGCCGCCAGGGGATGTTCCTGAAAGAAGAGGATCAGTTCATCCACCGAAGGCAGTTGCCGGAGAAGCTGGCGGTGGCCGTCATCCATGGTTGTTCTCGTCTCTTTCTTAAAAAGCGTTAAGCATTCAGCGATCAGCTTTCATCACATCCAGGGAGCTTGCTCCTAAATCTTATCCACACCCATTTATTAGTCACCCATATCTCTCATTTTTAAAAACCGGCTCTGAGGCAGGCAGCTCTGGCGGGAAAAAAGTACTCCCGATGCCGCCGGCACCCCATCCGGGCCCTTGATTAGAGGGATTATCCGCCATGAGCCTCGCCTTTGGGTGCAGCTGGCAGGTAATGAAGCGCCCACCAATCCTGTATGAGCCGGATAACTTCTTCCGGCCGGATAGCCTCCAGACACACGCTCCGAGGGCATCTTTTGGTGATGCAGGGATTCCGGGGGCAGGCATCCTCCTTAAACAGGCAAGCCCCCCAACTCACCCGGTAGGGCCCGATGCGGCGGGGGTCATCCGCACCCAACACACCGATGCTGGGGGTTTTTAGGGCCAACCCGAGGTGCAGGGGGCCGCTGTCGTTCCCCACCAGCAGGTGGCAGTTATGCAACAGGGCGGCCACGGTCAACAGGTTATAATGCCCGCCGGTTACCAAAGCCGGGGCCCCGATCTGACGGGCTAATTCCTCCCCGAGAGGACGTTCGCTGCGGTTGCCGATGATGAGCAGGTGAGCCCCGTAGGTTTCCTGGAGAAACCTTCCCAAAGTGGCGAAAGAACCTAAAGGCCATTGTTTATAAGCGTCCGAGCCGCCGGGATGTAGAGCGATCAGGCAGGTCGGAATGCCGCCGAAATGCTCCTGCACAATACGTGCCGCCTCTTTTTTTACCGGAGGGGGGAGAAAAATCTCCATTCTGGTATCAGCCGCATCGGCCCCCAAAGGCCGCACGAAATTAAGTCGTTTT
>VGSX01000168.1 GCA_016874895.1 Deltaproteobacteria bacterium | reverse complement strand
CCCACCTTTTGCCCGATATGCTGGCCGCGGCCGCCCACTTGCAGGCCCAAGCGCCCCAATGCCGTTTTCTTCTCCCCCTGGCGGCCACCGCGCCGGCAGCGCTGGTGGCAGAACTGGTCTCCCAGTCCCAGGTCCCGGTGGCCCTGCACCGGGGACAGACTTATGAAATCCTGGCCGCAGCCGACATCGCCGTGGTGGCCTCCGGCACCGCCACCCTGGAGACCGCCCTCTCCGGCACTCCCATGGTCATTGTCTACCGCCTGTCGCCCCTGACTTATTATGTGGGCCGTTTGTTGATTCGCGTCTCTCACATCGGCATGGCCAATCTCCTGGCCGAAGAGGGGTTATTTCCGGAGTTAATTCAGCACGAGGTCACACCGGAGCGGATTGCGGCCGAAGTATTAAATATCATCCGGGAACCAGCCCGGCTGGCCCGCATCAGCGCCGGCCTGAAGCGTATCTGGCACCGCCTGGGCGGACCGGGAGCCTCGGAACGGGCCGCCGCGGCAGCCCTGGAAATTCTGGGTTTACCGCAACAACCCGAAAAATAAATCCCGCCCTTTTTTTGCCACATCCCACTTTCTTTGGTATAAATCTAAATGAGAAAATCACCTAAAAACCACATACCAGAAACCAGAAACTATCAACCCCAAGAGGTGGCCATGATCAGAAAAATCCAAAGCTTATTGGGCCAGGAGGCGGAAGCCTTATTAACCTATACCTGCAAAGGTTTTCCCAAGGAGTCCCTGCACCTGCCCGGCCCTGATTTTCTGGAGCGTATTTTCGTCCCCAGTGATCGGCCCATTAACGTGCTGAGATCGCTGGCGGCCATGTTCCATCACGGCCGGTTAGCCGGGACGGGCTTTCTGTCCATCCTGCCGGTGGACCAGGGCATCGAACACTCCGCCGGGGCCTCCTTTGCCCCTAACCCCATTTACTTCGATCCAGAGAATATCGTTAAGCTGGCCATGGAGGGCGGCTGCAACGCAGTGGCCTCCACCCTCGGGGCGCTGGCCGCCGTAGCCCGGCGCTATGCCCACCGGATTCCGTTCATCGTTAAAATCAATCATAACGAACTGCTCACCTATCCGGCCATGCACGACCAGACCCTCTTTGCCCGGGTGGAGCAGGCCTTTGACCTGGGGGCCGCGGCCATCGGCGCTACCATCTACTTCGGTTCCCCGGAAAGCCGCCGCCAAATTCAGGAAATCAGCGAGGCCTTCCAACAGGCCCACGAGTTGGGCATGGCTACCATCCTGTGGTGCTATCTCCGCAATCCGGCCTTTAAAACTGCCGATCGGGATTATCACGTGGCCGCGGACCTCACCGGCCAGGGAAATTATCTGGGGGCCACCATCAAAGCGGACCTTATCAAACAGAAAATGCCGGAAAACAACGGCGGCTACACTGCTATAAAGTTCGGCAAAACCCACCCCCGGGTGTATTCCGAGTTGGTCCCCGATCATCCCATCGAACTCACCCGTTATCAGGTAGTCAACTGCTTCATGGGCCGCATCGGTTTGATCAACTCCGGCGGCGCCAGTGGTGACAACGACCTGGTGGAAGCGGCCCGCACTGCGGTCATCAACAAACGGGCCGGGGGCATGGGCCTCATCTCCGGCCGCAAAGCCTTTCAGCGCCCCATGGCCGAAGGGGTGGAAATCCTGCACACTATCCAGGATGTCTACCTCAGCCCCGAGGTGACCGTGGCCTGACACTACAATGTAGGGCGGGAAAGCGAAGCGCATCCCGCCTTCCCAATACCTCTGCTCCATGGTGGCAGACCTGAGGTCTGGGCTCACCACAGGGAGATTGTTCTTTTAGTTTTATTGCTTAAACCCGGAAGGAAACAGAAAATATGGCTCGCACGCCCGTAATCGAGGAAGAAGCCTGTATCGGCTGCAATGCCTGCGTGGAAGTCTGCCCCGAGGTCTTTGTCCTGAATCAATCCTTGGGATGGGCCATGGTGATGTTCCCGGATGGGGCCTCCGAGGAACAAATTCAGGAAGCCATCGATATCTGTCCGGTTCATTGCATCGAATGGGAATAAGGTTTTTAGAGTGGTCGGAGGCAAGATAACAGGGCGCCTCTCCGGCCGAGGAAAATCAAGAACAGTTCCTCATGGGCCGGCGGCCCAACCTCAATGGAAGATACTCCCGAGGCAGGGGACTTTAATTTTGCACCTGACCACTGATCACTGGCAACCCGCCATAAGCCTAAAACTCTTGCAAAACCTTACCACAACAATTATGTTAAAAATAATAACTTTATAACGATTAGACTGACAGGGAATAATTTCATTTTGTAGGCGTTCAGCTATCAGCAATCAGCTTTCAGCAAAAACAATGGGTTAGGGAAACTAAGCGAAAAACCAGTGATCCGCCACCTTAGAATAACTATTTGAATTTAAATCATTAGCTGACGGCTGCAAGCTGACCGCTGAACGCTTACTTCATTTTTTGATTACCCGAGCCGTCCTCTATGGGTGAGGTCTCTTCGTCCGGAAGCAGCGACGAGAGGGAGTAGGCATGAATAAGATGACCCGCTTTTCGATCTGGTATTTTCTCTTATTTGTCCTGGTGATTCTGGTGGTGCAGAATTATTTTGAGGTTCGCCGGTTTCACACCATAAGTTACAGTGAATTCCGGCAACTCGTGGATGTCAAGGGTATTCAGGAGATTACCATCTCAGGGGATATCATTTCAGGCAGGTTGACCAAGGATGGGGTGGAATTTTTAACCCAGGACGGGAAAAACCCTGAACTTACGGTGCTGTCCCGGCAGGAGGGTATGGCCGAGCCCCCGTTTACAGTGGTACGTTTAGAGGACCCGGACCTCCTGGCCCGCCTGGATAGCCAGGGCATTACCTATACGGCCCGATTGGATAAAACCTGGCTGACTTCCCTCCTTTCCTGGCTTTTGCCCATGATGCTCCTCATCGGGGTGTGGATCTACTTTATTCGCAAAATCGGCGCCGGGGCCGGGGGCGGGCTTATGTCCATCGGTAAGAGCAAGGCCAAGTTTTATGTGGAAGACGAAACCAAAGTGACTTTTAAGGACGTGGCCGGGGTAGAGGAAGCCATCGAAGAGCTGCAGGAAATCATCGAATTTTTGCAGAATCCGGGCAAGTTCCAAGCTTTGGGGGGCAAGATCCCCAAGGGCGTGCTCCTGGTGGGGCCGCCGGGCACCGGGAAAACCCTGCTGGGCCGGGCCGTGGCCGGAGAGGCGGGGGTGCCTTTCCTGAGTCTCACCGGCTCCGATTTTGTGGAAATGTTCGTGGGGGTGGGCGCGGCCCGGGTGCGGGATCTCTTTGCCCAAGCCGAGGAAAAGGCCCCCTGCATCATTTTCATTGACGAACTCGACGCCATCGGCAAGGCCCGGAGCCTCAGCCCCATCACCGGCGGGCATGAGGAACGGGAAAACACCCTCAACCAGTTGCTCTCGGAAATGGACGGCTTTGACACCCGCAAGGGGGTCATCATCATGTCGGCCACCAACCGGCCGGAAATTCTGGATCCGGCCCTGATCCGGCCGGGCCGTTTTGACCGCCAGATTCTCGTGGACCGGCCCGGTCTCAGGGGCCGGGAAGAAATTCTCCGGGTGCACGTGAGGGGCGTGAAGCTGGCCGAGGACGTGGACCTGCGTAAGATAGCGGCCCGCACTCCCGGCATGGTGGGCGCCGACCTGGCCAACATCGTCAATGAAGCGGCCCTCCTGGCCGCCCGGAAGAACAAATCAGCCGCGGCCATGGCTGACTTTGAGGAGGCCATCGACCGGGTCATGGCCGGCCTGGAAAAACGCAACCGGGTCATGAACCCCCGGGAAAAAGAGATCGTGGCCTATCACGAGACCGGGCACGCTTTGGTGGCCGAATCTCTCCCCACTGCGGACCCGGTGCACCGGGTTTCCATTATTCCAAGGGGTATCGGGGCCTTGGGGTACACCCTGCAACTGCCCACCGAGGACAGGTATCTGATGACCAAAAGCGAACTGGAGGATCGTCTGGCCGTACTCCTGGGCGGCCGGGCAGCAGAAGAGCTGATCTTTCAGGAAGCCTCCACCGGGGCCCAGAACGATCTTTTCCGGGCCACCGACATCGCCCGCAGCATGGTCCGGGAATATGGCATGAGCCCAACCCTGGGCCCCATCGCCTTTGAACGCGACCGCCGGCCCCTGTTCCTGGAAACCATGATGCCGCCCTCGGCCAAGGATTACAGCGAGGCCACGGCCCAGGAAATCGACCGGGAGGTGAGTTCTCTGGTCATCCAGGCCTATAACCGGGCCCAGGAAATACTGGCGGGCAAAAGAGACGTCCTGGACCGGGTGGCCAAGCTGCTGCTGGACCAGGAAATCCTGGAAGGGGATGACCTGCGCCGGGTCTTGAATGAAAAGTAGGGGGTCTGCGTCTAGAAAAAACAATGGGCTTTCGTTTTCGTGCCCAAGTTGAACTTGGGCACGAGGGTAAAATTGCTTAACATATTGTTTAGGTTGAGAGCTGATTGCTGAGAGCTGAACGCCCATAATTAACATGCCCCTCGTTTTTGCCGATACCTTCGCCTCCTTCCGCCATTACAACTATCGTCTTTTCTTTTTAGGACACTCCGTTTCCCTGGTGGGCAGCTGGATGCAGGCCGTGGCCCAGGGGTGGCTGGTACTGCTGCTCACTGATTCGGCTTTCATGCTGGGTCTGGCCGGGGCTCTGAACACCCTGCCCATGCTGCTCTTTTCCTTCTGGGGGGGAGTGATCGCCGACCACGCCAACAAAAGGCGGATGCTCCTGGCCACCAACACCGCCGGTCTGGTGTTGGCCATGATTTTAGGCCTGCTGGTCTTTTTTGATTCGGTGACCGTCTGGCACATCATGGTGGTGACTTTTGGTGTGGGCGCGGCCATGGCCTTTGACATACCCGGCCGCCAGTCCTTTATCGTTGATTTAGTGGGCAAGGCCGATCTTCCCAATGCCATCGCCCTGAACTCCAGCCTGTTTAACGGCACCCGGGCCCTGGGTCCGGCGGTGGCCGGTTTTCTCATTGCCACCGTGGGCATCGCCAACTGTTTTTTCATAAATTCATTCAGCTACCTGGCTCCCCTCCTGTGCCTTTCCCTCATGCGGCTGGAGCAACGTCCCAATCTCACTCCCCGCCCCAAGATCCGGACCGGGGTAACAGAACTCCTGAGCTTTATCCGCCGTCAGCGTCCGGAATTAGGCTGGCTTCTGCTGATCACGGCCTGCAACTCCGTCTTTGCCCTGTCCTACAGCGTGCTTCTGCCCATGATCGCCCGGGATGTCCTGGCAGCCGGCCCCCAGGGCTATGGCTTTCTGATGGCCGCCGCCGGGATAGGGGCCTTTGCCGGGGCCCTGGTCCTGGCCACCTTTATCCGCCACTACCCCCCCATGGTTTTTTTCTGGGGCGGTGCCTGCCTCATGTTTCTGGCCCTCTTCCTCTTTTCCTGCATCCGCTCCTACAACCTGGCCGTAGGATATCTTTTCCTGGCCGGTTTCGGGATGACCATCAACGTCTCCACCGCCAACAGCCTCCTGCAGTTAAATGTCCCGGACGACATGCGGGGCCGCATCATGTCGCTTTTCAGCCTCACTTTTCTGGGCTTTACGCCGCTGGGCAATTTTGTCTACGGCATCCTCGGTGATTATCTCGGTCCCTGCCTGACGGTGCGCCTGGGGGCCGGCCTGGCCGCACTCCTGGCCCTGGCCTTTTTCCTGGCCCATCCGGAACTACGTTCCCTGGGCTTCGGGACAGAGACCAACACCGAATAAGAGAGTGGCAACGGATAGAAACAAGAGGGAAAAATTCTTTTTATGAAAACATTATAGCTGACATTCCGCCTAGTAATCATTGTTATGAAGTATATGAGTAATATAGGGCCTCTCGCCCAAAAGAATGTTGGGAGCGTCCCTAAATTAAATGGCGGTGTAGTGATAGAATAATCAGTTGCCCTCTCCCCCGTCATTTGCGATACAATACAGGCATGCGCGAGGCCCCGCCCGACAAGATCACCCCCATGCTGCGGCAGTATCTGGACCTTAAGGCCCAGCATCCCGACGGCTTGCTCCTGTTCCAGATGGGGGATTTTTACGAACTCTTTTTTCAGGACGCCCAGACAGCCGCCCAGGCCCTGAACATCGCCCTCACCAGCCGCAGCCGGGCGGAGGAGGAGCCCATCCCCATGGCCGGGTTTCCCCTGCACGCGGCGGAGGTCTATATCGCCCGCCTCCTGGAACAGGGCCATCGGCTGGTCATCTGCGACCAGGTGGAGGAGCCGGCCCAGGCCAAGGGGCTAGTGCGCCGGGAGGTGACCCGGGTCCTGACCCGGGGTCTCATCGTCGATCCGGACAAGCTGGCCGCCAAGGACGAAAATTTCCTGGCCGCGGCTATCTGGCGGGGCGCGGCCTGGGGGCTGGCCGGGGTGGAATTATCCACCGGGGATTTTCGACTCACCGAGGGCCAGGGGCTGGAAGCCTTGTGGGAAGAGCTTTACCGCCTGCGGCCGGTGGAACTGTTGCTGCCGGAGGGCTCTCCCCCGGCGGAAACCACCGCTTACCTGCCAGGATTTGCCTCCCCTCCCAGCCTGCATTACGTGGACAGCACCGAGTTCCATGTGGAGACTGCCACCCGGCGGCTGAAACGCCACTTCGGCACCCTGTTTCTGGACGGCTTCGGCCTCACCTCTCATACCTGGGGTCTGCAGGCGGCGGGAGCGATCCTGGCCTATCTGGAGGAAAACCGGGCCGGGGCGCCCAAGCACCTCACCCGGCTGATCCCCTACCGCCGGGATGATTTTTTAGGGCTGGACGAGGCCACCTGCCGCAACCTGGAAATCTTCGAAAACTTCCGCACCCGCAGCCGCCGGGGTTCCCTCCTGGATATCCTGGACGCCACGGTGACCCCCATGGGCGGCCGCAAGCTCGCCTCCTGGCTGCGCTTTCCCCTCAAGCAGGTGCCGGCCATCCAGGCCCGCCTCGAGTCGGTGCAGTTTTTCCAGGAACGGGCCCTCTGGCGCCAGCAGTGGCGGCAGCTTCTGCAAGGCGTGGCCGACCTGGAACGCCTCACGGCCCGGACAGTGCTGGAGCAGGCCACGCCCCGGGACCTCATCGCCCTGAAAAACTCCCTGGCCCAGCTCCCGGCCCTGCGGGCTCACCTGCCGCCGGACCTGCCGCCCCTGGCCGGGGCCCACCAGACTGACCTGGAGGATGTGAGGGATATCCATGACCTCATCGACGCCGCCATCATCCCGGAACCGCCCCTGGCTGTCAAGGATGGCGGCATTATCCGGGAAGGGTTCGACCCCCAATTGGATGAACTCCTGGCCCTGACCCGCCAGGACAAGGACTGGATTGCCCGGCTAGAGGCCCGGGAACGGCAGCAGACGGGCATTAATTCCCTGAAGGTGCGCTATAATAAAGTGTTCGGCTATTACCTGGAGGTCTCCAAGGCGAATTTGCCCCTGGTCCCCGATTACTTTATCAGGAAACAGACCCTGGTGAACGCCGAGCGTTTTATCACCCCGGAACTGAAGGAATACGAATCCCGGCTGCTCGGAGCGGAGGAGGCCCGCAAGCAGTTGGAGATGAAGCTTTTTAAGGAAGTCCGCCAGCAGGTCGGCCAGCACGCCTCCCGGCTGAAAAAGGTGGCGGCGGCCCTGGCTGCCCTGGACGTCCTCACCGCCCTGGCGGAAACGGCCAGCCGGCACCAGTATAACTGCCCCCGCCTGCAGGAAGGCCGGGGAATTCAGATATCCCAGGGGCGGCACCCGGTCATCGAACGGGTTCTCCCACCG
>VGSX01000167.1 GCA_016874895.1 Deltaproteobacteria bacterium | reverse complement strand
CCGGGCCTGCCCCTGTCCCCGGCTCATGGAACGCTACCGGCAGCGGGGGGACATCGGCCCGGACTGGCGAGGCTGGTTCTCCTGATGATGAGGCCCATCATTGTCATTCATCAAGCTCGCTGGGTGATCCCGATGAACGGTTGGATCATCTCTCAGGGCGCGGTGGCCGTGGCCGGAGATCGCATCCTGGCGGTGGGCCCCGCAGGTGAAATCCGCCGCCGCGCCTCTGACGGCGAGCTCGGGCAGGGTGAGGTGAGATATTACGACCATGGCCAGGGGGCCATCATGCCGGCCCTCATTAATACCCATACTCATCTTGAGTTTTCGGGGCTGCGCCAGGCCATTCCGCCCCAGACAAACCTCCCGGATTGGCTGCAGGCGGCCATCAGCCGGTTCCATCGCCTTACCCCGGAAGAAATCGACCAGGGCGTCCGGCAGGGCATCGCCGAAATGCGCCGGTTCGGCGTGGTCCTGGCCGGGGAAGTGAGCAACACCGGCCGGAGTCTGCCCCTTTTACAAAACAGCCCCCTGGAATTCCATTATTTCTATGAATGCCTGGGGTTTAACCTGCTCAGCCAGGGACCTCTGGAAGATGACTTTCCCTTTTTAAACCGGATGGCCGGGGCAGATGTGCCCCTAAGCGCCGCCGCGCATTCTCCCTATGCCGTTTCCGCCCCTCTGTTCCAGCGCATTTCGGCCTGGAATCGTCGCTGGGCCCGTCCGGGCAGCGTGCATCTGGCTGAGTCCCGAGAAGAGAGGGACTTCTTATCTCAGGGGGATGGGAGCTTCCGGGAACTGTTGATTCGACGGGGACGGTGGTATGAAGGCTATATCCCCCCGGGTTGTTCCGCCGCAGTCTATTTGGACCGTTTGGGTTTTTGGAATGAATCCGTCCTGGCCGTGCACGGCGTCTGGCTGGACCCCCAGGAACAGGAGATTTTGGCCCGCCGGGGGGTCTGGCTGGCTCTATGCCCCCGTTCCAATCTCTATACCGGGGTCGGTCTGCCGGATCTGCCGGCATTGCAGCGGGCCGGCATTAAGCTGACCCTGGGAACCGACTCTCTGGCCAGCGTTCCGGACCTGAATCTTTTTCAGGAGATCAAGGTGTTGCAAGGCCATTTTCCCGAGATTCCCCTGCCTGATATCTTTCTCATGACCATAGGGAACGGAGCTGCGGCCTTAAACCGTTCCCATGATTTCGGCAGCCTCACCCCGGGGAAAAAGGCCGCCCTGCTTTTTTTACCCCTGTCTTCAGGGGCGCCCTTGTGGCCAGCTTTACTGGAAGCCGGGGTCCAGGGCCGGATATCCTGGCTTACCCAAACCGGCAAGGAGTTCGCTGATGGGAACTAAAACACGCCTGGGGCGCATCCGCTATATCAATGTCTTGCCCATCTATTACGCCCTGGACAAAGGCCTGGTGGCCAATGGTTTTCAGGTGGTGGCCGGCACTCCGGCGGAACTGAATCGGCAACTGTATCAAGGCAGGTTGGATGTCAGCGCCATTTCCTCCTACGAATACGGCCGCCACTGGGAGGATTACCTGCTGTTGCCCCGTCTGTCCATCTCCACCCGGGGCGACGTGGGGAGCGTCCTGTTTTTCAGCCGTCTGCCCTTTCACCGGCTTTCGGGGAAGGAGGTGCTCCTGAGCGCCGGCTCCGCCACCTCGGCGGCCCTGGTGAAAATCATTTTGGCGGAATTGTACGGGGCCAGGCCCCTCTACCGGGTGGGTCCGGTCACCGACCGCTTCACCGACGGCTGTTACGGCCTGCTGGCCATCGGCGACGAGGCCCTGCGCCTGAAGGCCAGGGGCTGTTACCCCTATTTCCTGGACCTGGGCCGGGCCTGGCACGAACTCACCGGCCTGCCCTTTGTCTTCGGCGTCTGGGCGGCCCGCGAGGATTACTTCGAACAACACCCGGAGGCGGTATATTTCGCCCACCAGACCCTGTTGGCCGCCAAAGCCCTGGGGCTTAACTCCCTGACGGAAATCTGCCGCCAGGCCGCCGCGGCGGTGCCCCTGCCCCAGGAGGAGTTGCTGGCCTATTTTCACCGCCTGAATTATGAGTTGGACGCCGGGCAACAGGAGGGTTTAGAGGCTTTTTTCGGTTATCTCTACAAGTTCGGAGAGTTTCCGGAACTGCCGCAGTTGCAGTTTGTTGATTCACGATGATCAATCTAGAAGAAGCGACGCGGCCTGAGATGCTTGGAATGGTTTTTTTTCACCGCAGAGACGCAGAGGCCGCAGAGTATGTCCTCAGCGTTCTCTGCGGCTCTGCGGTGCCCATTCATAAAAAATAACTAAAAAATCAAGGACATATCTTATGGGCTATGACAGCCTGCAACAATTCATGAAAATGTTGGAAAAACAGGGTGAACTCAAACGCCTCAACGAGCCGTTGAGCCCGTATCTGGAGATCACCGAGGTCACCGACCGCGTCTGTAAGAGGGGCGGTCCGGCCCTGCTCTGCGAAAATGTGCCGGGCTATGATATGCCGGTGCTGATGAACGCCTTCGGCTCCATGGCCCGCATGTGCCTGTCGTTGGAGGTGAACCACCTGGAGGAAATCGCCGCCGACATTTTGAGTTTTTTGGAAGCCGAGGCCCCGGACACCCTGTTTAAAAAACTGAAAATGATTCCCAAACTCCGGCGGCTGGCCAACATTTTCCCGAAAACCGTCAGCCGGGCCCCCTGCCAGGAAATAGTCTGGCAGGGAGAAGAGGTGGATCTGACAAAAATCCCGGTGCTCACCTGCTGGCCCCTGGACGGCGGGCCTTTCATCACCTTGCCGGTGGTGATCACCCACCATCCGGAGACCGGCAAACGCAACGTTGGCATGTACCGGCTGCAGGTCTATGACCGGAACACCACGGGGATGCACTGGCACCGACACAAGGGCGGCGCGGCCCACTACCGGGTGGCGGAGCAGCGGGGGGAGCGTCTGCCGGTGGCGGTGGCCATCGGGCCGGACCCCGCGGTTACCTATGCCGCCACCGCGCCCCTGCCGGACGACCTGGATGAGATGCTCTTCGCCGGCTTCCTGCGCCAGGAGCCGGTGGAGCTGGTGCAGTGCGTCTCCGTGCCCCTGCTGGTTCCGGCCGCGTCCCAGATTGTCCTGGAAGGTTATGTGGAACCGGGGGAAAGACGGATCGAAGGCCCCTTCGGAGACCACACCGGCTATTATTCCCTGGCCGACGAGTATCCGGTCTTGCACGTCACCGCTCTAACCCGCCGGCGGGACGCCGTATACCCGGCTACGATCGTGGGGCGGCCCCCCATGGAGGACTGCTTCATGGCCAAGGCCACGGAGCGGATTTTTCTCCCCCTCATCCAAAAAACCCTCCCGGAAATCATGGACATGAATTTGCCGGTGGAAGGAGTGTTCCACAATCTGGCCTTCATCTCCATAGACAAACGCTATCCGGGCCATGCCCGCAAGGTGATGCATGCCCTCTGGGGCCTGGGGCAGATGATGTTCACCAAAATCATCGTTATTTTCGATAAGGAAGTGGATGTCCAGGACCTGGGGAACGTCCTGTGGCGGCTGGGGAACAACGTGGACCCCCGCCGGGATGTGGTCTTCGTGGACGGCCCGGTGGACGCTCTGGACCACGCCTCGCCCCTGCCCCACTACGGCTCCAAGATGGGCATCGACGCCACCCGGAAGTGGCCGGAGGAAGGTTTTACCCGGGAGTGGCCCGAGGTTATCGATATGGACGCCGCGGTGAAAACCAAGATCGACGCCATCTGGGACCGCCTGGGGTTGGATAATTCCCGTTAAGAAAAGACATTAACAGGTGCTTCATTGAAAACCGGGCAAAAGGAAAATCGTCTGGCCTCTGGCAGATGGAGAAAAATTGTATGAATGATTTTCAGGTTTTTTACGATGAGGAAGAAGATATTCTTTATCTTGGGAAAAAAGGGCAAGAGGAGGAAGTTGTTGAGTTATCCCCGGGTATTTATTTTGAATACGATTCAAGTGGAAAACTAATCGGCATGGAACTCTTTAATGCTTCCAGGATCTTAAAAGACGTCATCGGGCAAATTAATAAAAAACTCCAGGTTGCCTGACACTAGATTGTTGCCGAAATATTTGTCTTGATCTAAATGAAGAAATAATTTTGCTTCTTAATCGAACCATCACAAGCGGAATGAGAATTTTTGGCCAGATTAGGCTCCTGCTGGAAATGATCAAGATCGAGCACACCGTCTTTGCCCTGCCCTTTGCCTTTATGGGGGCGCTGCTGGCCGCCCGGGGACTGCCCTCGGCCCGCCAGGCCTTTTTCATTCTCCTGGCCATGGTGGGGGCCCGGAGCGCCGCCATGGCTTTCAACCGGCTGGCGGATCGGCGTATTGACGCCCGGAATCCTCGCACCGCTGATCGGGCCCTGCCCCAGGGGCTCATCAGCCGGGAGGCCACCATCGCCTTTATTGCTGTCAGCTCCCTGATGTTTGTCCTGGCAGCCTCCCAGTTAAACCGGCTGAGCCTGGCGCTGTCTCCCCTGGGGCTCGGGGTCGTTTTTTTCTATTCCTACACCAAACGCTTCACCTGGGCCTCGCACCTGATCCTGGGAGCCTGCCTGGCGTTGGCGCCCGTCGGCGGCTGGATCGCGGTGCGGGGGGATATACAAGCCTTACCCCTCCTTTTGTCTTTGACGGTGCTGCTCTGGGTGGCCGGCTTTGACATCCTCTATTCCCTGCAGGATGAGGACTTTGACCGGACAGAGGGTCTGTATTCCATCCCCAGCCGGTGGGGGCGGGTCCGGGCCATGCGCCTGGCCGCCTGGCTGCATGGGGGGGCCGGGCTCGGGTTTATCGGCGTCGGCTGGCTGGCCGGCCTGGGTTGGCTCTATTTCGGGGCCGCATGCCTCGCCGGGCTGCTGCTCCTGGCCGAACATATGCTCCTGTCCCCCGCTGATTTAAGCCGGCTGAACCACGCCTTTTTCACCCTGAATGGCTTAATCGGCATTATTTTAGGCCTGGCGACGCTATTCAGCCTCTGGCCGTGACTGGACAAAGCGCCTTTTTTCGAGAAAGGAAACGGTTTTTTTTCCCAAACCTAACTTTCTGCTTGACAACATCTTGACTTTGGCCGTAAAATGCCGCTAATGGAAAATGACAGGCGCATATCCTTGTCTTAACTAAAAGGGTCAGCGGCCTGGAGGGAGGAGGTGGAAGGGAAAAACGAAATTTGCGCAGGATGCTTTATTACCGTGTAGGAAAGAATAACTTTAATTAAGGGGGGAAAACATGAAAAAGGGGAAAATTTTTTGGATAGCGGTCATCGCCGCTCTGGTGCTGGCGCCCACCTTGGCTGGGGCCCAGCAAAAAGCAGGATCCGAACCATCATTTTTCATTGAAGGTTACGTCGGCGGCGGCGCGGCCTCCAACAGCAGCAAATTTGCCGACAGAATTAACACAAACGTCTTGGCTGATCCCATTAATCTCAGCACCCCGGGGAATTTTGATCCCTTTATCCTGGGAGGCCTGAAATTCGGGTATTGGTTTACTCCTTACGGAACCTATGCCATGAATTATCCTGACTGGATGCAGTACTTCGGTTTCTACACCGATGTCAGCTATCACAAATTGAGCCTCAGCGCCCAAAGGGGCAGATTTACTGTTGGCGGGGTAGCTGATATGTTCGACGCTTCCAGCGACGGCTCCGTCTTTACTTGGGCTTTCATGTTCGCCGGCCGTTACGGTTTCTATCAGGACAGTGAAGTGCCCTTCGGCCGCCTGCAGCCCTATCTGGCCGTGGGCCCGGCCATTTTCTTCTCAGACCAGAACATCACTGGCCGCTTTGCCGGGACCTCTCTGAGCCCGGGAAATAAAACTTCCGTTGATCTCGGTCTGGCCTTGGAAACGGGTCTGCGTTACTTCGTTAACAAAAGCATTTCCATCGAAGCTTCTTTCAAATATCGCTATTTCGCACCGAAATATGGTTTTGGGGGAACTGTGCCGGGCACGGTGATTAGCTACAACCTGAGATCCAGGCCCGATTTCAACCTGTTCTCCGGGCAGTTCGGGGTGGCCTATCACTTCTAAGCTAACCTGACAGAATCATAATTCAAGGCGGCCCCTAAGGCCGCCTTTTTAATCGGGGGCAGGTATCGCAGGGGGCGAGTTTACCCTTGTATTTAAAAGGTAACGGCAGGCATGGAAACCTCCTCCAAAGGTGAGGGAGAGCCTGTTCTGGCTTGTTCTCTGCTATCCTATCGGGTTGGACAATTCTGGACCAACCCCAAAAACTCATCAAACAGATAATCCGCGTCGTGGGGGCCGGGGCTGGCCTCCGGGTGGTACTGCACCGAAAAGGCCTGGAGCTTGGCATGGCGCAGGCCCTCCAGGGTGTTGTCGTTGAGGTTGATGTGGGTGATCTCCACCGCCGGGTCGGGGATGGAGTCCAGGTCCACGGCAAAGCCGTGATTCTGGGAGGTGATCTCCACCCGGCCGTTGAGAAGGTTTTTCACCGGCTGGTTACCGCCCCGGTGGCCGAACTTGAGCTTAAAGGTGCGCCCGCCCAGGGCCAGGCCCAGGAGCTGGTGCCCCAGGCAGATGCCGAACACCGGCTTCTGGCCCAGGCACTGGCGGACGTTGGCAATGGCGTAGGTCACCGCCGCCGGGTCGCCGGGGCCGTTGGACAGGACGATACCGGCGGGATTGAGGGCCAATACCTCGGCTGCCGGGGTGGCCGCCGGCACCACCAGCACCTCCAGCCCCCGGGCCTTGAGGTTGCGAATGATATTAAACTTCACGCCGTAGTCGTAGAGCACCACCTTTTTGCCGGGCCGCTGCTGCCAGAGGGATGCAAGGTTTCCGGTTCCCGGGTCTGCTGGGAAAATCCCCCTAAATCCCCCTTTAAAAAAGGGGGACTTTAAAGATTCCTTCTCGGTTCCCCCCTTTTCTAAAGGGGGGTCAGGGGGGATTTTATGCATCGGGGGTGGCACCGGTAGGCCATGATCGTTTCGGTTTTCGGCATGGGAGCTGCTTTCGTCCCACCAATAGGGGGCGGCGCAGGTTACCAGGTCCACCAGGTTGGCCCCCTCCATGCTGGGGAGCTCCCGGGCCCGGCGCACCAGGGAGGCCGGGTCCAGGTCCAGGGTTGAGATAAGCCCCCGCATGGCCCCCGCTTCCCGGAGCCGCTTGGTCACGGCCCGGGTGTCGATGCCCTCCACCCCCAGGCGGCCGCTGGCCTTGAGATACTCCGCCAGGTTCCCCTGGGAGCGCCAGTTGGAGGGATACGGATGGTATTCCTTGATGATAAAACCTTCCGCCTGCACCCCCCGGGATTCCACGTCCTCGGGGTTGACCCCGTAGTTGCCGATGAGGGGGTAGGTCATGGTGACGATCTGGCCTTTATACGAGGGATCGGTGAGGATTTCCTGGTAGCCGGTCATGGAGGTGTTAAACACCACCTCCCCGGCGGCCTCCCCCGGTCCGGTAAAGGAACGGCCGGTGAGCACCAGGCCGTCTTCGAGTGCTAAGAGCGCTTTCATAATCGTTGCCTATATAAGTGAACTTTATTCAGCCCCTCACCCTAACCATCTCCCGGAGGGGGAAGGGACTGAAGGAATTATATTATTGTTAACTAGATTAATATATCAAATAGTTCCGGTTAGAGGATTAAAAATATCAGCGAAAGGAGTAAGTGGTGCAAAAGAGCCGTATCTCAAGGCCCTAAAATTTACTCTATTTTTAATGATAATTGACAATTACCGGTTTTAGGGTTATTTTATTTTAATTATTAGGTTCTCCTTGACTCTTAACCGAATGTTCCCAAAACGTCCATGACCTAGGGAGCC
>VGSX01000166.1 GCA_016874895.1 Deltaproteobacteria bacterium | reverse complement strand
GACTTGGTGCCGCTAACGGGAATTTTATAGGCCCGGGGGCCGAACACCTTTTTGATGGCCATGGTCTCGGAGACGTCGTTCAAAGGCGTGGAAGTGCCATGGGCATTAATATGGTCCACGTCATCAGGGCTGAGCTTGGCATCGGCCAGGGCCTGCTGCATGCACAAAACCGCCCCGGTGCCGTCCGGGGAAGGCGCGGTCATATGATAGGCGTCGCCGGAAAGGCCGTACCCGGCTGCTTCGGCATAAATCCGGGCTCCCCTTGCCTTGGCAAACTCCAGTTCCTCCATGATCAAAATGCCGCTGCCTTCGGCCATGACAAAACCGTCCCGGTGCAGATCAAAGGGCCGGCATGCTTTTTCGGGCTCGTCATTGCGGGTGGAGAGGGCCTTCAAGGCATTAAAGCCGCTTATTCCCAAAGGGGTAATCACCGATTCCACCCCCCCCGTGATCATGGCCTTGGCCGCACCCCGCTCTATGGTTTTAAAGGCGTCCCCCACGGCATGGGCCCCGGAGGCGCAGGCCGTGACCGTGGAGGTATTCGGCCCCTGGGCCCCGAAGTGCATGGCCACCATGCCCGGCGCCATGTTGGGGATGAGCATGGGAATGAAAAAGGGGCTGATTCTCTTGGGACCCTTTTCCAGCAGGACCCGATGATATTTTTCAATGGTGGTCAGCCCCCCCAGACCACAGCCGACAATAGAGCCGATGTGGGGCTGCAGCTCCGGGGTGATTTCCAAACCCGCATCCCGCATGGCCAGAACCGCGGTAGCCACGGCAATCTGCACAAAGCGGTCCATACGCTTGATTAACTTCGGAGACATGTACTCTTCGGGATGAAAACCCTTTATCTCTCCGGCGATGGTGGTTTCAAAGCCGGTGGAGTCAAAAAAAGTAATCGGTCCGATACCGGATCTGCCGGCCACCAAACCACTCCAGGTCGGTTCCACCCCAATCCCCAAAGGGGTAATCATGCCCAGGCCGGTGACAACCACCCGCACACTCATGGAAAAAGCCTCGCTCTCAAACTAAACGGCAAGTACGGATCCTGCGGATCGAACTGCTTAAGAGGAATGGACTTTTATATAGTCCAGAACATCTTGGACGGTTCTGAGTTTCTCCGCTTCTTCATCGGCGATCTCGATGTCGAATTCTTCTTCCATGGCCATAATCAATTCCACCAGGTCCAGGGAATCGGCACCCAGGTCATCGATGAAGGCAGCTTCCGGTACGACTTCTGATTTATCGACCCCCAAACGGTCGGCAATGATCTCAATTACCTTATCTTCCACAGCAGCCATTAGTGTTTTCCTCCTCCTTAGCGCTCATAACCTCGTAGCGTTACAATAGTGTCGGTAATCTGGAATAATTGCAAGAAAAAATCGTAAGCGTTCAGCTATCAGCAATCAGCTTTCAGCAAAAACAATGGCTCAGGCAAACTCATAGAGAAACCAGCGATCCGCCATCTTGGAAAAACGAGATGAATTTAAAGCAGTAGCTGACGGCTGTCAGCTGACCGCTGAATGCTGAATGCTGAATGCTGAAAAAAAATATTGCTTTCGGATGAAACGTGCCTCTGCTTCAGGCCATAATAAGACCGCCGTTAATGTGAATGACTTCTCCGGTAATATAACCCGCGGCCTCGGAGGCCAGAAAGGCCACCACGGCAGCCACTTCCTCCGGGGCGCCGAAACGGTTCAAGGGAATCTGGGCCAGCATCTCGGCCTGAATTTTTTCCGGCAGGTCCGCAGTCATGTCCGTGGCAATGAATCCGGGGGCCACCGCGTTGACCGTTACCTGGCGGGAGGCCAATTCCCGGGCCACGGCCTTGGTCAAGCCCACCAATCCCGCCTTGGAGGCCGCATAGTTCGCCTGTCCGGGATTGCCCATATAGGCTACCACCGAGGAAATACTAATGATACGGCCATATCGTTGTTTCATCATGGGCCGGGTGGCGGCTTTGATACAGTTGAAGGCTCCCTTCAGATTAATGTCCACTACCCGGTCCCAGTCTTCTTCTTTCATGCGGGCGATGAGGTTATCTTTGGCGATGCCGGCATTATTGACCAGAACATCCAGGCGTCCGCTGGTCTTAACGATGGTGTCCACCGCCGCGGCCACCTCATGGGAGTCAGCCACGTTAAAAGGCAGCACCTGGGCCTGGGCCCCTTTAACCCGGGCCAGCTCACAGGTTTCCTCCGCCAGGGGCAGGTTGGCCACATCATTGACGTAAATCAGTGTCTGGGGTTGGGCCAGGGCCACCACGCAGGACCGCCCGATGCCCCGGGCTGCTCCGGTAACCAGCGCCACGCGGTTTATTTCAGCCACGATGACTCCTTAACGATTGGCCTTGATCTGCTGAATCAAGGCCGGCAGAATGTCGAAGACGTTGCCCACCAAGCCGAGGTCGGCTATCTGGAAAATGGGGGCTTGCGGGTCCTGGTTAATGGCAATGATATAATCCGAGGACTGCATGCCCACCAGGTGTTGGGCCGCGCCGGAGATGCCACAGGCAATGTAGAGTTTGGGGGCCACGGTCTTACCGGTCTGACCGATCTGGTGCTGATAGGAAATCCACCCGGCGTCCACCGCGGCCCGGGTGGCACCCACCGCGCCGCCCAGCAGGTCGGCCAATTCTTCCAATAATCGAAATTGCTTAGCCTCTTGGAGGCCCCGGCCTCCGGCCACAATGACCTCGGCCTCCCCCAGGGGTACGGTTTCGGTGATTTCCGAGACCGTTTCCAGAAACCGGGAGCGGAACGGCCGGCTGAGATCGGCTAAATCAATTTCGATAATATTTCCCTGGCGGCCGTTATCCGGAGGCAGTTTCTTCATGACCCGGGGGCGCACGGTGGCCATCTGGGGATAGGACCGGGGGGTGAGAATAGTGGCCATGATGTTGCCGCCAAAAGCCGGGCGGGTCTGCAGGAGCAGGTTCTTTTCGGGATCGATGTCGAAGGCGGTGCAATCAGCGGTCAGGCCCGTATCCAGGACCGCGGCCACCCGGGGAATAAAGGCCCGGCCCACATACGTAGCCCCGGCCAGGATAATTTCCGGCGGGTGCAGCCTGGCCAGGGCCGTCAGCGCCGCAGCATACGGTTCTTCCAGAAACTGAGCCAGACTGGGATGGTCCACCAGGTAAACGGTGTCGGCCCCGGCAGCCATCAGTTCGGGGACCAGGTCCCTGACCTGATGTCCCAGAAGCACGGCGGCCAGGGGAATCTTGAGGGCCTCAGCCAGGCGGCGTCCCTCTCCCAGCAGTTCCAGGGCCACCGGGGACAGCCGCCCCCGGCGCTGCTCCGCGAAAATCCAGATACCATGCGATGGTCTGGATAGGGCTGGAGTCTCATCCTCGGGAAGACTCAGAGCCCCGTATTCGCACACTGCCACACAGGCGCCGCAGAGATTGCAGCCGTCTTTGACTGCGACCTTGTCACCCACAAGTTCCAGGGCGTCAAAAAGGCACACCTCCAGGCACTGCCCGCAGCCGGTACACAGATCTGACTCAATAATTATTGACATGGAGGATTGGCAAGGCTGTTTATTTTATCACTGTTCCTTTAACACGATCATGGCCGGTTGGGGGCACCCCGAGAATGAAAATCTATTTTCGGGCGGGCACGGGGGCCCGCCCCTACCGCCGGAGATTCTTGCCCTAAAAAATTATCTGTCCCCGGGAAACCCGAGTCACCGGAGGTGCATCTGTTGCAGCCTGCCCCACAGGGCCGCAGCCAGTTCCTCGGGGGCCCCCTGGAGAATTTCCCTCTGCCCCCGGGCCGGAGGCGGAAAGACTCTCACCACCCGGGTGAAAGACCCTTTCAACCCCACCTGGTTTTCCGTCAGCCCCAGATCGCTTAAGGAATAAACCGGAATGGTGGCGGCTTTCGCCTTCAACTTGGCTTTAAAAGAGGGCAGCCGGGGTTCGTTGATTTCTTTGACCACGGTGATCAGGGCCGGGAGCTGCACCTCCACCAGGTCATAGCCGTGGTCCAAAAGCCGCTCCACCTGCAGGCGCTCCGGCCCCACAAAAGTAAGTTTGCGGGCCCAGGCCACCTGGGGGATGTCCAAAAAGGCTGCCAATTCCGGCCCCACCTGGGCCGTATCGCCATCTATGGCCTGTTTGCCGCAAAAGATTACATCGGCCCCCCCCAGTTTTCGCACCGCTGCGGCCAGGGTGAAGGCGGTGGCCCAAGTGTCGGCCCCGGCAAAGGCCCGGTCCGACAGGAGAATACCCTGATCGGCGCCATAGGTCAAGGCTTCCCGCAAGGCCGCTTCGGCCTGGGGAGGCCCCATGGTCAGCACCGTGACCGTGCCCCCCTGCTGTTCCCGGATGCGCAAGCCTTCTTCCAGGGCGTAGAGATCGAAGGGATTGATAATGCTCTTGACCCCTTCCCGCAGGAGATTATGGGTAACCGGGTCCAGGCGCACGTCCTGGGTTTCGGGGACCTGTTTCACACAAACGATGATCTTCATATCAGCACATGGTTCGGCGCGCTACACCTGAACCGGCCAGGAATGGCCTCAACCCCGGTCTTTAGCGTTTCTTGGTATATTCCTTGTTGAGGGCCTGCCCGATAATGTTGCGCAGGATCTGGTTGGTCCCTTCAAAAATCTGCAGGATTTTGGCATCCCGCATCATCTTTTCCACCGGGTATTCCCGCATGTAACCGTGACCGCCTAAAACCTGAACCGCATCGGTGGTCACCTGCATGGCCATATCGGTGGGGAAAAGCTTGGCCATGGCCCCCTCTTTGGAAAATTCCCTGGGCTTTTGGTCGATGTAACGGGCAACGGCATAGACTAAAGCCCGGGCCGCTTCCAGGTTGGTGGCCATATTAGCCAACATATGCTGGATGGCCTGGAAGCTGATAATCGCCTGGCCGAACTGCTGCCGCTCCCGGGCGAAGAGCACCGCTTCTTCCAAGGCTCCCTGGGCCAGTCCCAGGGCCAGGGAACCCACCCCAGGGCGGGCATAATCCAGGGTTCTCAAGGCGATGATAAAACCCAGCCCCTCTTTGCCGATGAGGCGGTCTGCCGGAATCCGGCAGTCTTGCAGGATAACTTCAGCGGTGGCCGAGGCCCGGATACCCATCTTGTGTTCTTTTTTGCCGAAGGAAATTCCCGGATCAGTCGCTTCCACAATAAAGGCGCTGGCCCCCCGGGGCCCTTTAGTGCGGTCGGTCAGGGCGATGATAGTATAAATACTGGCCTCCCCCGCATTGGTGATCCACTGTTTCGTGCCATTCAGGACATAGGAGTCGCCGTCCCGGATAGCCGTAGTCTGGATGGCCCCGGCGTCGCTGCCGGCCTGGGACTCGGTCAGGGCAAAGGCCGCCAACTGCTCCCCCCGGGCTAACACGGGAAGATAACGGTTTTTTTGCTCTTCCGAGCCATATAAGAGATAGGGATAGGCCCCGAGAAAGGTGGCGGCAAAGGTGGTGCCGACGCCCACGCAGGCGGAACCGATGGCCTCCAGTACCAGGCAACTCTCCAGGCAGCCCAGCCCCAGGCCGCCGTACTCCTCAGGAATAATCACCCCGAAAAGGTCGGCCTGGGCCATTTCCCGCATCAAATCACGGGGGAAGATTTCTTTTTCATCCAGTTCCGCCCGCACCGGCTTGATGCGTTCCTGGGCCACCTGCAGCGCCAATTCCTGGAGCATTGTTTGCTCTTCGGTCAGCAAATAATCCATGCCCCGGCTCTCACTCTTCCGACTGCGGGATGACTAACCGGCCTTTATAAACCCCGCAATGCGGGCAGGCATGATGCGGCAGCCGATACTCATTGCATTGAGGACAGACGGCCAATTGCGGCAAAGTAATGCGATCGTGGGAGCGCCGCATGTTTCGCTTGGAAATAGATGTACGCCGTTTCGGTAAGGGCACGATTCACACTCCTCCGGTGATGATAGGTCAATCATTTCTTAGTTTTTTTAAGGCGGCAAAAGACGAATCAAAAGAGGGCGCCGGGCAGGAACAGGACTCCTGATTCAAATTCTTGCCGCACTGCCGGCATAAACCCCGGCATTCCTCCCGGCAGAGGGTTTTCAGGGGCAGAGCCAGGAGAATCTGCTCCCGCAACAACACATTCAGCTCCAACTCATCGCCTGAAAAAAAATCTTCGTCCAATTCCCCGGCACTGAGCTCCACTTCCTGGTCCAGAGCCTGCGCCTGGCCTCGTTTCAAGAGCAGATCAAAAGATGCCGTCAATGGCCCGGCAAAGGTCTCCAGGCAGCGGCTACAGGTAAAGATCAACTCCCCCTGCAACCCCCCCCGGACTAAAATATTACCTTCATGACGCTCTAAATGGACAGTGCCGGTGAGCGGCTTCTCCAGAGAAAATTCCAGGCCGGGTTGATCATGAAGCCAACGGGCAAACCAATCCACATCCAGGGACAGGGGAATATCCAATCCCTCCCAGGTGATCTGCTCCACCGGAACTATGAGACTCGGTTTTTTTTTCATAAGGCGGTGTGTTTCGACAGGGCATCCCCGCAGATCAACATAAAATATTTATTATAAGGAAAATGGAAGTCTTGTCAAGCTATGGACAGCCAAAGTTATTTAATTTTCTTTCGAAGTTAAACGAAATCAGGGACCAGTAAGCGGGGGGCGTACAGGAGGCCCCCGGAGAAAGGAGCGGCGTCAATACGGAAAACTTGACCCCGCCCGGAGTTTTTTATAAGTTAAACCCATGGTGATTTATGAGTAAAGTCCTATCGGCAATTCTCCTGTCCGCCTTAATTTTTCCCGGCCTCGGTCAGGTCTATAAAAGGGATGTGCGCAAAGGAGTCTTTCTGATCCTTTCGGCCTCCCTCCTGCTGGCTGTCCTGGTATTGGGAGTGCTCATCCTCTATGGCTATGCCTATGCCGAGCTGCTCGCTCAGGTGGCCTCCCCCGAGGACATCGAGCCGGCTCAATTGCGAGGGCTCCTGATTCAGGTACTCACCAGGCCATTGATTCTTTTCACTTTTGGATTGCTGCTGGCGACCTGGGTATACAGCATCTTTGATGCCGCCCGCAGGACTGTCGTCACACCCGGGCAGGAGATTATATGACCGGCTTAACGGAATTATTCTGGCTGCTTATCATTATCATGGCCCTGCAGCCCATGCTGCGGCAGAAATTTCTCAATGTGGCCCGGCAACGGCTCATCGCCCGCCTGGAAAAAACCCGGCAATCCCGGGTCATCCTCCTGGTGCACCGCCAGGAGACCATGAGTTTTCTGGGCGTGCCTATTTTCCGCTACATCGACGTAAATGACTCGGAGCAGGTGCTCCGGGCTATTCACCTCACCGATCCCCAGGTCCCCCTGGACATCATTTTGCATACCCCCGGGGGCCTGGTCCTCGCCTCCATGCAGATCGCCCGGGCCATCCACCGCCATCCCGGCAAAACTACAGTTTTCGTGCCCCATTACGCCATGTCGGGGGGAACGCTCATTGCCCTGGCCGCAGATGAAATCATCATGTGCGAGGATGCCGTCCTCGGGCCGGTGGATCCCCAGCTGGGAAAATTTCCGGCGGCGTCCCTGCTGCGGGCCGTGGCCCGCAAACCGATCCAGGCCGTGGATGACGAAACCCTGGTCCTGGCGGATCAGGCGGAAAAGGCCATCTGGCAGATCCGGGAGGGAGTGCGGGGTTTCCTCAGCGATACCATGATCCCGGAAAAGGCCGATGAACTGGCCCGGTTGATGTCCGAAGGCACCTGGACCCATGATCATCCCATTTCCTTTGAGGAGGCCAGACACCTGGGGCTGCCGGTGGTCAGCCAGATGCCCACGGAGGTTTTGGAGCTCATGGAAC